>CAYLVC010000052.1:0-12471 GCA_964387005.1 uncultured Dehalococcoidales bacterium
GTGATATTTATTTTATCATATCATAAAGGGTAAAGCACGTTGTCTTTATGTAAAAGCCGGTCACAGCCACCTTTCTCCAGATTACCAGCACTGCCGCCGGTAACCTTGAATGGTAATGTTCCCTGTGTCCAAATTTTTGTCTTTGGAGTGCTGTGAAATTCAGCAGGCAGGGGCTGCCCTTGAGGTGATTGCTTCTACTCAATTTATGCTAAAATGGTCGCAGATCTTCCGTCTTGAATATCCAAAAGGAGGGATGAAATGGTAAGGCCATGGCTGAAAGGAATTCTGGTTTTCATTCTGCTATCGACGATGGTGTTTGGCGGAACGCTGCCGGCAGCGGCGTCAACCAGTCCGGGTTTATCTTCTAGCCTGGGATCTTATAGTTCGGTCTCGATTTCCCTGGATGAGACCGCCGACGGCACAACCATTGAGGTTTTTGCCGGTGATGTGATAGTAATCAGTCTGGAATCCAATCATTCTACCGGATTTGGCTGGCATTTGTCAGATATCAGCGACGATGCCGTACTGCAGCATACCGGTTATGAATGGGTCCCGGCCACCGGAGGAGTGCCCGGCGTTCCGGGGACTGAAATCTGGACCTTTCGAGCTATAAAATCAGGTACATCAACCTTGCTGCTGGAGTATTATCAGCCCTGGCAGCCGGAGAACGTTGCACAAACCTTCACCCTCACTGCCGGGGTATCGCCCGTTGGTGTTCCCGCTTCCTCGGATACAGGTCCGTGGCTGATGGCGGCGGCGCTGGCCGGACTGATGTGTATATTAATGTACAGGAGAACGCAAAACAAACCCCGCAACCTCCGATAAGGAAGCTGAATGGATGCCTTTGTCTCCAATGGTTTATAATAGAGGCCATGGAAAGTAATCTGCGTTCATTGCCCTCTATCGATAAACTGCTGGGACAGAAAAAAATCCGGGAGCTGGATAAGCTGTTTTCCCGTGATATAATTGCAGCCCTGGTACGGGAGGCTGTAAACTTCTGCCGTATCGAGATCGGCCAGGGCAAGCCAGCCCCTCTTATTGACGAAATTGTGCAGAATGTCTGCGACCGGGCTTTGGCGCTATCACGGCCCAGTCTGCGCCCTTTGATTAACGCCACGGGTGTGGTGCTTCACACTAACCTGGGACGAGCCCCTTTAAGCGAAGAGGCTGCAAGCGCCATGCAGACCTCCTCCCTGGGTTACAGCAACCTGGAGTTTGACCTGGGCAAAGGAGAACGCGGCTCCAGGCATACCCATGTAGAATCCCTGATTTGCCGTCTGAGCGGAGCCGAAGCTGCCCTGGTAGTCAATAACAACGCCTCCGCTGTTATGCTGGGCCTGACTGCCCTGGCCAAAAGGAAGGAAGTCATAGTCTCCCGCGGTCAGGCCGTGGAAATAGGCGGAGGCTTCCGTATCCCCGAGGTCATGCGTCAGAGCGGGGCAAAACTGGTGGAAGTGGGTACCACTAACTGCACCTACGTTCGTGATTATGAACAGGCAATCACACCCCGCACAGCCGCCCTGCTGCGCGTACATTCCAGCAATTTTCAGGTAGTCGGTTTCACCAGCATGGTAACGCTGGAGGAACTGGTTGCCCTTGGGAAAAAATATCAAATCCCGCTGCTGGATGACCTGGGAAGCGGCTGTCCTCTGGACACTGCGCAGTTCGGGCTGGCGCCCGAACCTACCATTCAGCAGACCATCGGTGCCGGGGCCGACCTGGTTTTCTTTTCAGGTGATAAACTCCTGGGAGGTCCGCAGGCTGGTATTATTGCGGGTAAAAAAATCTATATCGAAAAACTAAAAAAGCATCCCCTGGTGCGCGCCCTGCGCGTAGATAAAACCCGCCTGGCAGGTCTGGCGGCAACCTTGCTGCATTATCTCAGGGGAGAAGCTTTAAGCAAGGTGCCCGTCTGGCGCATGATTTCACTTTCTCCCTCCGAGATTGAGCGCCGGGCGTCACTCTGGAATACTTCACTTCGGGAAAAGGCCAGGGTAATTCCGGGCGAAAGCGTAATAGGCGGCGGCAGCCTCCCCGGGACTGTACTGCCCACTTTTCTCCTGGCTGCCGGCGATCCGGCCAGGCCGGATCTGGCGCAAAAGATGGCTGCCCGGCTGCGGCAGCACGACCCGCCCGTGATAGGCCGCATCAGCGATAATATGCTGCTTCTGGATCCCCGTACTGTTTATCCGGAGCAGGACGGAACGGTGATCGAGGCTTTACAGCAAGCAATACAGGTTATGGAGATCACCTGATGTTTTCTAGGTAATTTTTCATTGCGGCGAGTCGCCACCTGCGAACGATGAAAAAATATTCACCTATCCTCCCATTTTCCTCTCTCCATCGTGGGAGAGGGCCTGACCTGTGGTCGGGATTAAAGGTGAGGGGGACTATTTTCTAAGCAAGGAGCATTCCCATGTTTGTAATTGGTACCGCAGGCCACGTAGACCACGGCAAGTCCACGCTGGTGCGGGCTTTAACCGGGATTGACCCGGACCGCCTGGCCGAAGAGAAAGCCCGGGAAATGACCATCGAACTGGGTTTTGCCTGGCTTATCCTGCCGGGAGGCCTGGAAGTGGGGGTGGTGGATGTCCCCGGCCATGAGCATTTCATTAAAAATATGCTGGCAGGCGTCAGCGGTATGGACCTGGTCCTGCTGGTTATAGCGGCTAATGAGTCCATCAAACAGCAAACATACGAGCACCTGGCTATCCTGGACCTCATGGAGGTGCCCCGGGCTGTGGCGGTTATTACCCAGTCGGACCTGGCGGACCAGGACCAGATAACCCTTGTGGGAATGGAGATAGAGGACTTGCTCAAACCTACCCGTTTTGCCGGTTCGCCTGTCGTGTCCGTCTCTGCGGTTACCGGACAGGGACTGGAAGAGTTAAAAACGGTTATCGCCGGAAGCCTCAAGACGGCGGAACGCAGGAGGGATATAGGGAAACCACGCCTGCCTATCGACAGGGTCTTTACCATCTCCGGTTCCGGAACGGTAGTTACAGGTACATTGATAGATGGCAAGCTCTCACTGGGCCAGGAGGTAGAAGTCCTCCCTCCCGGTGTGAAGTCCCGGATAAGAGGATTGCAGACTCACAAGACCCAGTTGACCGGCGCCGGTCCCGGCAGCAGGGTGGCCGTCAATCTGGTCGGCATTAACTCCGGCGATATTGACAGGGGCTGTATCCTGACCATTCCTGGTTGGCTGACGCCGACAGCCCTGCTGGATGCCCGGCTGCGCCTGCTGTCCAGTCCGGACCGTCCCCTGCATCACAATACCGAGGTCAGTTTGCACTGCGGATCGGCCGAGGTTATGGCTCGTGTGAGGCTGCTGGAAAAAGAGGAAGTACAGCCGGGAGAGACTACCTTTGTCCAGTTTGTACTGGATGAGCCGCTGGCGGTTGTCAACGGCGATCATTATGTGATCCGTTCGCCTATGGATACGATAGGAGGCGGAATAGTAATTGAGGCTCATCCCAAACAGCGTCACCGCCGCTTCCGTCCCGAGATTATAGAGAACCTTAAAACCCGGGGAGAGGGCAAGGTGGAGATGGTATTGCTGGCCAGTCTTAAGGCCAGTCAGCCCCGTGAGGTAAAAGATCTGTTATCTCAAAGCAACCTGGACCCGGAAACAGCCCGTGCGGCGCTTGATTCGCTGCTTCAGCAGGGAAAATGTATCAGCCTGGGTGATGGCGGCGGCAGTCTTCTTTTTACCGCTGAAGCCTGGCAGCAGGCGGTGAATAATGTCATTTCCGTGGTGCGGGACTACCACCGGAAATTTCCCCTGCGGATGGGTATTCCCAGAGCCGAAATCAGCAGCAAGATGAAGCTGGGAACCCATTTCCCTGATGCCCTCCAAAAGATCTTCAGCCAGGGAGTACTGGCCGAAGAGGCATCCCTGGTCCGTCTGCCGGATTTCAAAATACTATTGACACCCGCTCAGCAGGCCAAAATAGATGCTTATTTGCGGCAGTTGAAGCAGAACCCCTATTCCCCCGCGGCGGATATAGTCCTGGAACCGGACCTCTTGAATTTACTGGTGGACCAGGGCCAGTTGGTCAGGACCACCGGCGGTGTGGTGTTTTTATCTGAAGCTTATAACGAGATGGTTGCCGGAATCCTGGAAAAGATCAAACAAAACGGACGGATAACTGTAGCTGAAGTGCGGGATATGTTTCAGAGCAGCCGGAAATATGTACTGGCGCTGCTGGAGTACATGGACGAAAAGAAGCTGACCAAACGCGTTGGAGACGACCGGGTGGCAGTGGGATGACCTTAAAATAAGCGCCGGACGTCAGTTTTCTCCTACCTTGCTGTCCCAATAATGGCTATCACTATAACGGCTACCAGAATTATGCCCATAACCACATAGGCGATGATCCGCCCTATTTTTATCTTGTTCCGTGTTAAAAGAGCAAGTTGCTCCCGCCTCTGCTCGACTGCCTCTTGCTTGCGCTGCTCGGCCTGATGTGTCTGAAACTGCTTTCGTACCAGCTCCAGCCGCCTGTAGACCTCGGGATCGTATTTGTCTTTCTCGTCCATATTTATATTTTAACCCCCAATTAACCTTTTGCAATAGGTATTTCTATGCAATTCTTCATGGTAAATCCTGCTCGAATAGGCATCGATACCTAATCAATAAGCTTATTTGAATCGTTATAAATGCGGATGTTGTCTAACACCCCTGAGCGCTTTAATAAAGAGGCAGGGTGTAAAAGAAATATCCATCTGTATAAAAAATATCCTGACTACCAGGTTCGTAAGTACAAGGAGAACGAATGATTAACTTAACTATTGATGACGAACAGGTCAGTGTCGTCGAAGGTACGACAATCCTGGAAGCCGCTAAAAAAGTCAACATCAATATCCCCAGACTATGCTATATGGAAGGACTCTCTTCCGAGGGAGCCTGCGGCATTTGCGTGGTGGAAGTAAAAGGTGAACGTAACATTACCCGCTCCTGCGTGCGCCCGGTACAGGAAGGAATGGTTGTCAGAACCAATACCCCCAAAATCAGGAATATCCGCAGAATGCTGGTCGAGCTTCTTCTTGCCGGTCATCCGGCAGATTGTTTTACCTGTGAAAGAACCAATAATTGCCAGCTCAGAGACCTGGCCTCGGAACTGGGTGTCAGGCAGATACGCTTCGAGCAGAAAAAAACTCAGCGGAAGACTGATGAGACCAGTGTAGCCATTGTTCGCGACCCCAATAAGTGCGTTTTGTGCGGGAGATGCGTCAGGGTTTGCCAGGAAGTCCAGAGTGTCGGTGCCCTGGAGTTTGCCAATCGCGGTTTTGAAACAATAGTGACAACAGGAATGAAAAAAGGCCTGGGTAATGTTGAATGTGTCAGCTGCGGTCAATGCATACATGTCTGTCCCGTAGCAGCAATTAAAGAAAAAAGCCATGTTGAAGCCGTCTGGGAAGCCCTGGATGATCCTCAAAAATACGTGGTTGTTCAAGAAGCCCCGGCTGTCCGTGTGGCCCTGGGCGAGGAACTGGGTCTTCCTCCCGGGACCCTGGTTACCGGCAAAATGCATGCCGCTTTGAAGAAGCTGGGCTTCGATATGGTTTTCGATACCAACTTCACCGCCGATCTGACTATCATGGAAGAAGGCAGCGAACTTGTCAAGCGGGTTAAAGAAGGCGGTACCTTGCCGCTTATGACCTCCTGCTGTCCGGGCTGGGTCAAGTTCATTGAGACCTTCTACCCGGAATTGATACCCAACCTGTCAAGCTGCAAATCTCCCCAGCAGATGTTCGGCGCCCTCTCCAAGACCTATTTCGCCGAGAAAGCCTGTATTGACCCCGCCAAAATCGTTTCCGTCTCAATCATGCCCTGTACCGCCAAGAAATACGAAGCACAGAGGCCTGAAATGCGCTCGAGCGGGTACCAGGATGTTGATTATGTCCTGACGACCCGTGAAATCGCCCGCATGATCCGTGAAGCCGGAATCGACTTTGAGAACCTGCCTGACGTCCCGGCAGAAAAACTCATGGGTACCTATTCCGGAGCAGCCACTATTTTCGGCGCGACCGGCGGCGTTATGGAAGCCGCTCTCAGGACCGCCTACAAGCTCATCACCGGTTATGAACTCGAAGAGATCGATATTCAGCCCGTACGGGGCATGCAGGGCATCAAGACCGCAGAAGTCGATGTCAGTGGTCTCAAGGTTAAAATCGCAGTAGCCCACGGCCTGGCCAATGCCAGGGTACTGGCCGAAGAAATCAAAGCCGGGAAATCGCCTTACCATATGATTGAAGTGATGGCCTGCCCCGGCGGCTGCGTCGGCGGCGGTGGTCAGCCCATCGGATTCAACATGGTATTCAGAGGTCTTCGCAGTGACAACCTCTACAAAGAAGACAGGAATTTGCCCTGCCGCAAGTCTCATCAAAATCCCTCTATTGAAAAAATTTACCAGGAATACCTGGAATGTCCGCTGGGTGAAAAATCTCATCATTTGCTGCATACCCATTATCATTCACGAATCCAGGTGCCCGAACTGAAAAAATTGATCGCAAGTAGCGCTGTCAAATAATAAGGAGGCAGAATTTATGAAACTCAATCTTGATGCACTGTCACTCAAAAAAGAAGGCCTGTTGACGCTGGCCGTACTGGTCTGCATCGCGGTGGTTGCACCGATATTTATCAAACAACAGCTGATTACCGGCACTATCGTCAATGCCACGTTGATTATAGGAGTCTCTTTGCTGGGAGCCAGAGACGGTTTACTGATCGGCCTTCTTCCCAGCTCAATCGCCCTGGCTACAGGTTTGCTCTCACCTGCCCTGGCCCCTTTGGTACCCTTTATCATCCTCGGCAATGTGATGCTTGTCCTGGTTTTCAACTACCTGTCCAGAATCAATTTCTGGGTTGGTGTGATTGTGGGCGGTATCGTCAAATTCGCTTTCCTTTACGGCACCAGCACCGTTGTAATCGGCCTGTTGATCAATAAGCAGGTCGCTCCTGCCGTAGCCCAGATGATGGCCTGGCCCCAGCTGGTTACTGCTATCGCCGGCGGCATCCTGGCCTTTGTCGTGATCCGGCTGCTCAAGAAAACTTCGCTTGCCGGCATGGCAAATTAAATCGGAGGAATATCATGACTTTAAATATGCTCAACGAAACCATTAAGGGCTTCGAGTCTGAACAGGAAAAACTCAAGCTGTACCAGGAGCTTCAGCTCATTCTGGATAGAAATAAGGACAAGGCAGGCTCCACCATACGTATTTTGCAGCAGTCACAGGAACTGTGCGGATATCTGCCCGCTCCCGTGCTTGAACTGCTGGCCAGGGAATTGAATACTCCACTAAGCAGACTGTATAGCATCCTGACTTTCTATCACTTCTTTACGTTGGTGCCTAAGGGCAAATATGTGATCCAGGTCTGCAAAGGCACCGCCTGTTATGTTAAAGGAGGTCAGAAAATACTGGATACGCTGAGAAGAGATTACTCTCTTGAGCCGGGTGGTATTACCGGTGACGGTAAATTCTCCCTGGATATGGTCAGATGCCTGGGATGCTGCGGGCTTTCACCTGTGATTGCCATCGGCAGCGATGTGTACCGCAAGGTCAAACCATCTGAACTGAAGGGTATTTTAAGTAGCTATAAATAGGAGACAATGCATGAAACTGCGTTCAGTCGAGGAATTAAACGCCTTAAAAGATAAAATCCAGGGAAATCTGGAAAAAAACAACAGCAAGATCCAGGTAAAGGTCCATCTGGGCACCTGCGGCATCTCTTCCGGCGCTAATTTTACCTTCAGCGCCCTGGAGAAAGCAATAAAGGAACAGGCTCTGGACAACGTCATCCTGTCGCCTGCCAGTTGCATCGGCCTGTGCGGTGAAGAACCTACTGTTACAGTCATTCATCCTGCACTGGGCAAGACGGTCTATTACAACCTGACCGAGGACAAGGTCGCACACCTGGTGAGCGAGCACCTGGTCAACGCCAGACCTGTGGCAGAGTGGGCCAAAGACCTCAATGATCCCCGCTTTAAACTACAGGATATCCGCATCCTGCATAATCAGGATATCGATCCCATGAGCATCGATGAATATATCGCCCGCGGCGGCTATTTGGCCCTGGGCCAGGCCATCTCCCGGATGAAGCCGGATGAAGTGCTGGCAGAGCTTAAAAAGTCAGGATTGAGAGGAAGAGGCGGCGCCGGTTTTCCCACGGCTACCAAGTGGGGTTTTGTCCGGGCTGCCAGAGGCACCGAAAAATATGTGGTCTGCAATGGCGATGAAGGAGACCCGGGCGCTTATATGAACCGCGCCGTCCTGGAAGGCAACCCCCATTCCCTGGTTGAAGGTATGGCTATCGGCGCTTATTGCATCGGCAATGTCAAACAGGGTTATGCCTATGTTCGGGCCGAATACCCACTGGCCATAAAGACCCTCAATCATGCCATCAGCCAGGCTCTGGAATACGGCCTGCTGGGAGAAAATATCCTGGGCAGTGATTTCAGCTTTAACCTGGACATCTTCCCCGGCGCAGGGGCTTTTGTCTGCGGAGAAGAGACCGCTCTCCTGACCTCTATCGAGGGCAACCGCGGCACTCCCCGCCAGAGACCCCCCTTCCCGGCCAATGAAGGCCTGTTCGGCAAGCCTACCACCCTGAATAATGTTGAAACCTGGGCCAACGTGCCCCAGATAGTCCTTAATGGCGCTGAATGGTTTTCCAATACCGGCAGCCAGAGTGCCAAGGGCACCAAGACTCTTTGCCTTGTTGGCAAGGTCAAGGATACGGGTTTGATCGAAGTCCCGCTCGGTACCACCCTGGGAGATATCATTTTCAGTCTGGGTGGCGGCATACAGAACGGCAAGAAGTTCAAAGGCGTACAACTCGGCGGTCCTTCCGGAGGCGTTATTCCCGCCGCACATCTCAATACCCCCGTGGACTATGATTCCATTCCACCCCTGGGGGCAATCATGGGTTCCGGCGGCGTGGTGGTGATGGACGAAGACAGCTGTATGGTGGATGTGGCCAAATACTTCCTGGACTTTACCAAGGATGAGTCCTGCGGAAAGTGCATTTCCTGCCGCGAAGGCAATCCCAAGATGTATGATATCCTTCAGAAGATAACCGAAGGCAAAGGCACCATGGATGACCTCAAGACACTGGAAGAACTGGCACAGTTGATCGCCTCAGCTTCCATTTGCGGGTTGGGTCAAACAGCCCCCAATCCCGTATTGACCACTTTACGCTATTTCAGAGATGAGTATGAAGCCCATATAATCGACAAAAAATGCCCGGCGGCAGTCTGCCAGTCCCTCTTCAAAGCCCCCTGCCAGCATACCTGTCCGGTCGGACTGGATGTGCCGGGTTATGTCGCCCTGATCAAGGCCGGCGAATTTGCCCAGGCTTACAAGCTTATTATGCAAAAAATGCCCTTCCCGATGAGTGTGGGCAGGGTCTGCCCGGCTGCCTGTCAGGCGAAATGCCGCAGGAACCAGGTGGATGAAGCCGTCGCTATCCGGCACCTCAAGAGGTTTGCCGCAGACTATGCTTTTGATAACAACCTGGAATTCAAACCGGAAATAAAAGCCCGCAAAGAAGAAAAGGTGGCCGTTATCGGCGCCGGACCGGCCGGACTCTCCGCCGCCTGGGACCTGGCCATCGAAGGCTACCAGGTAACGGTTTTTGAAGCCCTGCCTGTCGCCGGCGGCATGCTGGCCGTGGGCATACCCGAATACCGCCTGCCCCGTAAATACCTCCGGAGGGAGATAGAGAATGTGCAGAAACTCGGGGTGGAGATCAGGCTTAATACCCGCATTGAGGACATTCCAGGACTTTTAATGAATGGTTATAAGGCCGTTCTGGTGGCTGTCGGCGCACACAAAGGCAACAAAATGGGTATACCCGGTGAAGACCTGAAGGGTGTATATGACGCCATCGATTTCCTGAGATCCGTGAATTTGGGACAGAAGACCGGCACAGGCAAGAAAGTGGCGGTGGTGGGTGGTGGCAACTCTGCCATTGACGCCGCCAGAACAGCCCTCAGAAGCGGCGCCCAGGAAGTCCATATCATCTACCGCCGTGAAAAGGCCGATATGCCGGCTGAGGCCGAAGAGATCGAGGCGGCAGAACAGGAAGGCATTATCCTGCACTGTCTTACCAGTCCCGTCAGGGTTTGCGCACAGGATGGGAACATAACCGGCGTCGAATGCCAGAGAATGGCGCTCAAAGAATTCGACCCCAGCGGGCGCAGAAAACCCGAGGCAATTCCCGGCTCAGGATTTATCCTGGACGTCGACATGCTGATCGGAGCGGTAGGTCAGGACCCGGATACCGGCAATCTTGCCCTGGGTGACTGCCAGCGCAACAAAGCCGGCAGAATAGCCGCAGACCCGAGAACTTTGATGGCCAGCGCTAAGGGGATATTCGTCAGCGGTGATGCTTTTACCGGAGCAGCCACGGTTATAGAAGCCATTGCCTCCGGGCAGCGGGCCGCTTCCTCCATGCGGCGTTTCCTGAGCGGAGAAGCTCTCTCTCCTGTCGTCTATCGCAATGGTTACAAACCGCTTGAATACGCTGCCGTCCCGCCGGCGGAAGAAGAGACTCTTCCCAGACCCAGGGTGGGTATTTCCGAGTTATCTCCCGCAGAGCGCAGGACTACCTTTAGCGAGGTTGTCCATTCATACAGTCCTGAAGAAGCTGTCAGTGAAGCTTCACGCTGTTTGAGATGCGACCTTACAGATGACGAATAAAACGGCATTATTCCTTTTACCGTATATCAATATAATAACATAGCTCAACATTAACACGGGGACGGCCCCGGAGCTGTAAGGTTTTGTTCCTATTTCCTTGCAGGCGCCACGGGCCGGTCCCGTTTTTCGGGATCGGGGTGTTGAGGTTTTAATACCCGTCTTTACGCACAATGCCCCCAGACGTTCTTTTAAAAAGAACTCTCTCCTTCCGCGGTATTGGAACCTGTACTATGTTTTACGGTTTGAAAAAGCCTGTTGGGGGAATTTACCTCAGAGCAATTCCCAGGTAGTAAGGCCAGACAACTATTCCCAGTATTATTTTCCACCAGACCAGTTGGGCAAATGAAATAGTGAACAACCAGCCGATAAACCAGATTACTCCTCCGGCTGCTGCCTGACCGCCTCTGTTACTCATTGTATTTCTCCTCTACATTTATTTTTTCCCTGCGGGATAGCGTAAACCATGCAATCAATCTATCTTATACGCCATGATATGTCAATACTACAATTAGTTAGCATAAAAGTGATAAAAATGAAATCCCTGTATAGTGATATAGTAAATAAAGCACTGGATAATAAGAAAAAGATGAACTAATACGTGTATAATTAAAAATTAGTTATAAATAATAAATATTCTATGTCGTAAGACATATAAGACCTTCACATGAAGTCATTGACAAGCCCCGCTTAATTTGTTAAGGTCTATCGCAAGTGAGGCCTGTTTACAGATTGTCCTATAAGCGCTGGAATACACTTGATTGGCTGGCTGCTTCCGGCTTTCAGATGGACCCGAAATATCCGCCCAATAACTAAACAATAACAATAGATGAAGAGCGAATATCTATTAAGAGCACAAGATAAAATATTGAGGAGGACTTGAAAAATGCACAAACCACTACTAATCGTTACCCTGGTCGTCGTATTGCTGAGTGCGTTGCTTATCACCGGATGCGGTGAAAAAAGCACCACCCCGGCAGCAACCACTCCCGCCGTGACCACACCAGGCGGTCAGGCTACTACCACCGCAGCCCAGACGGGCGCCGTCAAACAGGGCGGTAAACTGACCTTTATTTCCGACCGCAGCCCCGCTGGCAATATTGGCTGGCCGCCGGCCACCTTTACCATGGTACCCCAGTATTACCTCTACAATAGCCTGGTCAAGGCCTGGTGGAATGGCGACATCACGCCTGAGCTGGCAACCTCCTGGGATGTTGATCCCGATGGCCCGTCTATTACCTTTCATCTGAGAAAGGGCGTCAAGTTCCATGATGGTTCCGACTTTAATGCCAATGTCGTCAAGTTCAACTATGATCCCATGATCGAGTCCAAGAAAAGAGGAGACTGGAAGTCCGTCGAAGTTATCGATGAATATACCGTCAAGCTCAACCTGACCAACTGGCGCAACACCATTTTGTCATCCATGGACGGCAACCCGGTGGTCTCCCAGGCAGCCGTGGAAAAGAATGGTATTGACTGGATAAAACTCAATCCGGTCGGCACCGGCCCCTTCACTTTTGTCTCATTTAAACAGGATGACCGTATGGTCCTGAAGAGAAATGCCAGCTACTGGGATGCCCCACTTCCCAATGTAGACGAAGTCGTTATAATCTACGTTCCGGACTATATCACCAGAAAAGCTGCCATGCAGAAAAAAGAGGGTGATATGATGCTGGTCGAGTTCGGTAAAGAAGCCGCCGACTTCGCCAAGATGGAAAATATTGAGCTCTTCGTTCAGCCTCAGGCTACGGCTTACATGATTTTTGA
>CAYLVC010000053.1:0-4168 GCA_964387005.1 uncultured Dehalococcoidales bacterium
CTGTTTCTCCGGTGGAAACCTTGTCTTTGGACACCTTCAGACTGGTGACGGCGAATATGGGGCCGGCCGGGGCGGGAGAAACAGGTGTTTTGTCTGGAGGATCGTAGGGTTTCCTGTCGCTATCCGGTAAACCTCCACCTGTCTCCCCAGCAGGGGTCGGAGAAGGAGAAGGCTGGGGAAGAGGTGCAGGAGAGGGAGCGGGTAAGGAAAGGGTCCGGCCTGTGACTACGGCGGACATCTCCGACCAGTTAGGCACTTCGTCGGCAGCCCTTATTATAAAATAGTAAGTAGTGTCGGGATCAAGGCCGCCGGCAATATATCTTTCTCTCAGACCGGAGGGCCGAGGAGCGGGCAAACCGGATACACGCGTCCATGAGTCATAGTTTTGATTACCGGCCTCCCGGGTATACCTTAGATCGTATTGGCTGGCAGTGCCCGTCAGGCCGTCATCCCCGGTGGCCGTCCACACCAGGGTGATAGAAGCCGTGCCGCTTTCAGCCACGCTCAGATCGGCAATTGCATCCGGAGGGGTAGTATCAGGCGTTGTCCCAACGGCTATATTGGATATCAGGGACCAGTTTCCGGCATCATCTACTGCTTTAATGGCAAAATAATACGTGACTTCCGGCTTCAAACCCTTAACGGTGAACCTTTGAATCGTCCCGTTCATTTGAGGGGACGGTTCACCCTCGACCTGGACAGCAGAACCCCAGGTATCCGCGTTCAGGGTGTTTGTTTCCATGTACCGGATATCGTAGGCACTGGCTTTACCCACATGACCATCATCTCCGGTGGCGGTCCATTGCAGAGTTGCTGAGATGGATGTGGCGTCAATCACCGCCAGGTCGGTAACAGGGGCGGGGGGAACATAATCACCCGGATGGGGTATTATGCGCCTGGTGGTGCCGGGAACACAGTTCGACAATATGGACCAGTTGTTGTCCCCGTCACCGGTCTTAAGGGCAAAGTAATAGGTGGTTCCGGAGGCCAGATTGCCAGCGGTGAATGTTTCGGCAGCGCCCGCTTCCAGGGGAAGCGGTTCACCAGTACACTGGAAAGCCGCATCCCAGTTGTCATCATTGATTTCGGCTGTTAAATAGCGAATGTCATACTGGGTATGAGCCGCCGACTCTGACAAGGTGGTAAAAGCATAAGAAACCCAATCTCCGTAATAACCATCCCCGTAATAAGGCCGCTCTCTCCAGCTATACGTGGTACCGTAATCCAGCACGGCAGTCTCATTCCAGGTCGGCTCGGCCAGATTGCTTTGTGAAGCGATGAGATTGCTGAAACTCATGTCGCCGGCCAGCTGAAAATCGTAAGAGGCAGCTTCGGCATTCCAAGGCCAGAAAAAGTTCACCAGCTGAGGAATTCCGCTTGAACCGTCCGGTGGGAAAGGCGGGCCTTCCCATTCCTCGTAATTAGGTTCAGG
Organism: uncultured Dehalococcoidales bacterium; assembly: GCA_964387005.1. Taxonomy (GTDB): domain Bacteria; phylum Chloroflexota; class Dehalococcoidia; order Dehalococcoidales; family UBA3254; genus CAYLVC01. The sequence goes on from CAYLVC010000053.1 coordinate 1,433, forward strand.
ATCACCCGGAGCGGTCCAGGTCAGGGAGACCGAACTGTAGGATGTCCCGCTGACCGCCAAATCCTCCACACCCAGAGGGGGATTGTTATCAAGGGCGGGGAGGGTCGTTCCGGCAGGGCTGTTGGAAATGCGGGACCAGGACCAACCCCAGCCGGTCTTGACGGCAAAATAGTAGGTGGTCTGAGGCTGAAGCCCCCTGACGGTAAACGATTGCTGAGCTCCATTCCACGACGGGTAGATGAATTCATCCAGCCTGACGGCATTATCCCAGTTATCCTCAGTGACGGGTTCCGATTCCAGATAGCGGATATCAAAATGGTCGCCTTCACCGATTTCATCGGTAAGATTCCAGGTAAGAGATATTGAGTTTACGGTCGCATTGACAACCTCCAGGTCTTCAACAGGCGCAATGGGGTTCACCGGCTGGAGCAGGGTATAGAAATAATCTCCGAAGTCCGTACTGTAAAAAACACCGTACCCAGGACCGGTAGTTACAGCATACAAATGGTAGTAGTCCGGCGAATCAACCAGGACATAGACCAGACCGACATTGGCAGTCCCGCGCGGGGGCCGGGTACTGTCGCTCCATAAAACCGGGGCGCCGACCGGGGTCGCCGACCGTTTGATCATGTTGGAGTCTGCCAGCCCCACGGCTATGTGACCGCTCTCCATGGTACCCCCAATAGCCACGCTGTATATGTTGCAGCCGGTACCGGTGCCGTTCACGTCCAGGTCGGTGACCCTGTTGGATTCATTGGACAAATGCACCCTGTACAGATCAGGACCGCTTCCTCCACCGTTCACACCTGCGAAAATGAAACTGACCTCGACAGGATCATAATCCGAGGGAAAAGCTAGATCGGCAGACTGGGGCTTATTGGCCGTATCGGTATACAAAACTGCTGCCGGGTACGGATCGTTCCAGGCATTGCCTGCAATCAGGTTTTCCAACACGACCGAATCTCCATCATAAGTACAGGCCAGCACCTGTTGGTCTACGGCATAATTCGGGGAAAAGGCCACGGCTAAAACGTCCTTCGCTCCTATGTTCAGGTTGTTCCAGTTTTCGCCGTTGAAAAGCAAAATGCCGCCGCCGCCTGTTCCGGTGCTTGTACCGACCAGGACTTCTCCTTCAGGGCCGATAGCCAGAGAGGTAATGCTTCCCCCAACTCCCTCATGCGGCAACGAGATCAGGACTGAAAACGATTCTCCCTTATCGGTGGACTTATATACTGTCTCGGTACCAGACGCTAATAACATACCGTCATCGGTATATGCGGAGGAGATTTCCAGAGTAGAAAGAGGGGTTCCGTTCAAACCTGTTCCGAGACCGGTATTTGTCCAGTCGTAACCCCAGTTGTCGGACCTGAACAACAGACGGGAACCGCCATTAAAATAGGCGAAAAGGGTATTGCTGTTGGGATCGGCTGCTACCAGATTTGTATCCGGAAAATCCGGAGAAGCAGCGGCAAAATGTAAGGGTAGAAGCAAAGTAAATATCAGTGCTGTTATTATAGGCATGAGTATCTTTTTCATATTTCTCCTCCTCAGGAGTACTACCGGGTAAACCATCCGGCTACGGTATCGACAAAGTTCTTCATCCAGCCCTGGGGATCCGTTCTTAACACATCCCAGCCTCCGCCCATTTTAAAAACAAAATACAACAAAACTACAACGATGGCTATGGCGATTATGGTGCGGATGGTACGCCATATGGGTCTCCAGTTTTTCAGCAAAGGCCTGTGAGTCAGTTCGCAGTTGGCAGTCTGAGGCATAACGGCATCTTCCGCGGTGGCTGTTACGGTGATATCGAACCTCTTTATCTCTCCTATCATCGAGCCTCGTTTAGGCCTGACAATCATGGGTACCTCCAGGGTCTTCCAGGCTCCCAGGATGACTTTTTCCCTGAGGAACTCGAACCGGCAGCCTTCATCCAGGTCGGTGGCTTCCAGGGTGATACTGGCATCACTGACACTGGTATTGGTCAGATTGACGCGGAAAGAGCCCTTTTTTCTTGAAGTAATCCGGAAGGGATTGATTTTGGCCTTTATTTCGACATGCGGCAGTATTTCCACCTGTCCCAGAATACTGGCGGATTCCTGGGCTGCGCTCTGGGAACGTATGGTAACGGCAAAGGGGTGTATGCCGGATTTTACCCCCTTTTTCCTGGGCGGATGGAATGTAATCTGCACCTGATCGGTATTTTTCGGCATAAGGGCGATACTGGAAGCTGAACGGCTGTACCAGGACTCATCCAGCCCTTCGACTTCCACCATGAACTTGTCAACAATATCGCTCAGGTTTTGTATCTGGGCGGTGATAACTGCCGGGGCTATTCCGGCCTGAACCTTAAGATCGGCCGCAGAGAGCGTAATCTTGATATTTTCCGAAGTCCTGGCTTTTGGCAGCGGGAGCGGGTTTACCTCCCGCGTCTGGCTGGCAGAGCTGTTACGGTTGGAGGCGGTCAAGGTGTATTTTTGAGGTTCGACGGGGCTTACATCCATCTCGCCCTGGCTCTCGACTTCCTCACCGTCGAGCTGGACTTTTTTGGCTTTTTGCACCTGCCATTTCAGATGAAACTCCCTTTTATTATCGGTGGTTACGCTAAAAGAGCGGATGACCGGCGCTCGCGAAAACCAGGGCAGACGTATTTTTGAGAACAGCCTGTACCAGGGATTGCTGGTCAACTGCCCGTTTTCACTCACGGGGGCAATATCGACTCTGTCAACCGGCTCG
>CAYLVC010000053.1:4178-10699 GCA_964387005.1 uncultured Dehalococcoidales bacterium
GGCTCGGCAGAAACCTGGAACTCATATGTCCTGGAGCGCATGACAACTGCCAGCCAGTTGAGCCGGGCATCTATCAGGGCATCGGCCTTTTTACCGGCAGGTACGGTCAAGACGTCCGGAATGGCCCCGAGCCGTATTCGGCTGTGATGGCTCTTGGCTTTCAGGTTGACTTTGACATCCCTGTCACCGGGATTGGTCAGGTAAAGCTGATATTTGCCCTTTCGCCCGGTCATTTGCGAAGGAGACAGGTCCAGCAGAAGGGCTGGAGCAGCCCCGATCTCCAACTTCAGGTCGGCGGTGGAGATTTCAGCCGGATTTTCCTGCGAAACTACTTTGATCTTGACCGTATACGAACGGCTGGTGATATCGCTGTTCTCAGGCAGGCTGATGATTAGTTTTACCTGATCCTGATCGTTGGGAAAGAGGGCCACGCTGGAAACCGGCAAATTGTACCAGTCAGGGCTTATCCCTTCTATGCTGATAGTGAACTGGTCTACGCTCTGCCCCCGGTTGCGGAGGCTGATGGCAGACTCCACATTATCTCCCCTGAATGCTTTAAGACTAACCGGCGCGACCTCCAGATCGATCTTTTGTGACATATCAACTCTCCTGTTACACATTGATGAGTAAAATAAATAAATTATGTTTTGGCATCCCCTGAACGGGCAATGCTCAGACAATCCTGGATTTTGTTCTCAAGGCATAAGAGATGATGTTGCAGCCTATTTCAGTGGCGCTGCGAATAGCTTCCCTGGGCAACGGTTTTTTTTCATACCCGCCGGCCCAGGCACAACCGTAGTCACTGCTGTTACATATCATATTGCCGCCTTCCAGCAGAATAGCAGGTTCACATCCGGCCGGGACCTCGGAAAAAACAAAGTCCGCTGCCAGCAGCGGATGGTCTCTTTTGACTATCTCAAGTTTACAGTCAAGCTTCCCGGCCAGCCGGTTAAAAGCCAGTCCGAATTCCCTGGCGCCCCTGGATTCATTACCCTCAATTGAACGGGAGCAGCCATCGCCCAGAATTACACCTCCCGACTGAATGAAAGCCTTCAGGGCTGCATGCTGTTCGACGGTTAACTCGAAACTACCGCTGCCGGTAAAATAAAGGAGGCTATAGCGTTTCAAAGATCTGTTCATGTTAACCTGGTCTTCTACCACGACCACGTAGCTTGACCTCCGGTTAAATTCCTTTATCAGATTTTTAAAGCCGCCAAGATGCATATCCCCTGCCGCCTCTCCCAATACCACATGGCCGACAAACACCGTCTCCCTGGAAACGGAGGGAGGTGCGGCGGGCGGCGGAACAGGCACAGCTGCGGCAGGGACCGCCGCCGGAACCGTCGTCGCTCCAGCGGAGGCAGTCTGTTTGGCGTTTTTCCTGAAGCGCAGGTCAATTTCATTAAGGGCGGGTTTAGCCGCGTGAGAGGCTGTCTTTATTGCAGGCTGCGCAGGGTCGAAATCAATGCGGGACAGTTCGACATAGGGCTCGGAGGGCAGAAATTCACGCTCCTGAATGCGGTAAGCCTCCAGGATACGCGTGGGCTGTCCGCCTTCCGGAGGTTGAAAAGGCTCAGCCGGAATCTCCCGGAATTGGATAATCAGGTAAATGACGCTTTTTTCATTGGGCGTCTGCAAACGGTAACGCTGGTCTTGAGGAACTATGATGACATTTCCCTCCGGATCGATAGCCATTCCTGAGCCGATAATAACCGAATAATCGGGTGGATTCCCGGCAGTGACCTCCAGTCCGGAGACGATACCTGTATCATGGAAAGCCAGGACGTGCAGCCTTTGCTGGTCGCGGTGGTAGTTATGCGCATCCTGCCAGGTATCGGCATCAATCACCAGTCCCTGAAAAGGATTAACCCGTTTTAGTTGAAATTTTTTTATTTCCATCGTCAGTTACTCCCGGGACATTTGTTGATTCATTATCTTGTGTCCCAACTCCAGCGTCTCTTTTTCCGGAACGTTATCCATTTCAGCCTTAATAGTTTGACAGCAAATCTCGTACCAGCGCAAAGCCCGGTTCCTCTGGTTCAGCATGAGGTGGCAATACATCAGATTACGATAGGCGTCTTCACGGCAATTGTCTTTCTCCAGGATTTTTTGAGAATAGGAGATGCTGTCTTCGTAATTAAAGGTCTTGAGACTGAATTCCGCCAGTTTGCTTATTATAATGAGGTAGTTGTCTTTGAGTGCTTCCCGTTTCAGGAGGGTCCACTCCTCATACGGTTCATCCTCCAGGTAGTCGCCCCGGTAGAGCATTTCGGCTTTTTCGAATTCCATCATCGCTTCAGTTGTTTTTCGTTCTTTCTCCAGCCGCCGGCCGTTAGCCCGGTGTTTTTCAAACTCCTCCACATCAATAGACAACTGCACCGCGGGATTAAGTCTGTAGCTGCCTTCGGAAAAAAGTATGATCTGCTGGCATTCCAGGCCTGTTGTAAACTCATTGAGGTTGTTCCTCAGACTGTGAACGGCCGCTTTAAGGTTGTTATTGGCCGCCTGAACAGCGCCTGAAGGCCAGAGCGCTTCTATCAGGGCATCTTTAAGGGTTGGTTCATGCGGCCTGACCAGGAGATACTGAAAGACGGATTTGGCTTTTGCGCTGTGCCAGCGCTCTATGCGGCCGAGGGGTGAACGGACTTCGAAACGGCCCAGACAGCGTATTTCTATTTTGGCCGGAACAGACACACTCGTCGGGCGGGATACACCGCCCAAGACGCTATTGCCCAGGCGATTCAGAGCACAGCCGACAGTATATTTAGCCAGATGCAGGGTGTTGCGGTCTGATAAAGGGGATACGAGGTACTGAAGGTGTTTGTCGATCAAAGCTTCTTTTTCAGCCAGTTGAAGATTGACCTGTTCCAGCTGTTGCCTGGCATCGCGGACATCATTCTGCAAAATCTGCAAAAAGCTGGAAGTTTCCTCCCACCGGTGCTCCCCTTCAAAACTCCAGGGGTTGCAGGAATCAACAAGATTGTTAAACCCCATGTTCGGTTCGCCCCTTATGAACTGCATTATGGGACTCGTATATTTCAACCGGCAAAAACCGGTATTCTCGGGTCCTATCCCGGACATTGACTGTTTCCGGGTATTTCACAGGCGCAGGTACCGCGAGAGAATGTGAAGAAGCTCACTATAATATTAGCACCCTGCGGTAAGCCGGGAGTAAGCTGATTGTAAACCGGTGGTAAATCCTGAAAACCATGCCCCTCAGGCAGTTATTCTTCTGCTTGTTTTATTCTGCCTGGAGTATTCCAATCTGCGCCACAAGTTTGAGAAGGTATTCCTGGTTGATAAACTTTCCGGCAGCCGGAGTATCGAAAATCCGCCTGGGAACATAAACACCGTCAGATTAAAAACCCTCACGCAGGTTGTACCGGCACTTATCCCTGTATATTTTCTCTCCGACGGCCTTCAGTTCCTGCTCCGTCAGGTTAAAGCCGGCATGTTTTAAAGCCGTAGAGATTATATCCGGGGTATATATACCGCGGGCAAAGAGACAGACCACCAGGCTGGTCAAGACCTGTCGCCAGCTTTCTTCAGTTTCTATTTGATACGGCAGATTGAAAACGGAGCTGAAGCGAAATTTTGAGCATGACAGGGATGCCTGTACCGCTGCGAAAACAGATTTCGTAAAACGGAGCTGCCAACTGGCGCGGGCGGAAGTAAAAAATAACATTATCAGCAGAAGAGATGGTTCAAGTGACCTGAACCCATGATGTTAATTTTACAGGTTGTAACGGCGGATATATCGAATTAAGGTCCGGTCAGATATTACGGTTTTGATCAGACTCAAGGTACATTATATGATATATCGGTGGTCTGCTCGGAGTGAAGCGGCCATACTCCCAGCCTGGAGTGAAACCAGTCCATTATGTGGATTTTTTCAGCCGACCAGACAAGAGCGTTGTCAATAAGGTCATTCGCCATCCAATTTTTCGAAACATCATCGCCCACTCTATTCAGTCCAAAGTACAATACAGCCGTTCCCATTGGACTCATGTTCAAGTCCGGCTTATTGTTTCTTAGAGGAACCCTCCATCCCTGCCTCTGGCCGATCATGTCGGAATTTATCATTACCTTTTTGGCCGAGCCGCTTATCCCTCCAAAAAACCTGGCCCAATCCGAGCTATGGTCAAGGTCTAAATCAAGATGCATTCCCAGTGCGCCGCTGCCATCGAAAACGGTAATTGCTATACATCCCCCAATGAGACCCGTAAACTTAACTTTTTGCCCGCTGGTCCTGCGCTCTATGTCTCCCTCCTCAAGTTTTCCATCGCCGGTGACGCGCTGGATTAACCCACCTTCGATCGCCGATCGTTCTGCGGTATTACGCGGCAATATTTTCGTCTCTTTTCCCCGGGTTAGTGTTTTATGGTCTGGTTCCTCTTCATTCTGCTTCCCATATAGAATATCGGCCTTGTTTTGTTGTACTACATGAGTTAACTCATGGGCGATCAGTTTCCGAGTGCCTTCCGATCCAGGGCTGTATTCACCATCTCGGAAGAATATATCCTGACCGGTTGTGAAAGCCCTGGCACTGAGTTGCTGATTCAAAATGTCTGCTTGAGAACCAGTATGCACACGAACGCCGCTGAAATCGGCACCAAAGGCTTGCTCCATCGGTCCACGCAAAACATCTGGAAGGGGATGCCCACCACCTCGCTCCGAATTGATGCGATTTTCAATATCATTTGAGGCTACAGGCTCTCTACCGGAGCCTTGATTCATGGTTTTTTCCATAACAGGGGCACCGGCTGGTGCTGTAGTTTGCCGGCTTCTCCAGCCCGGCTTAAAATCTGGTGATGTTGGCTGAGTGTAGTCCGGAGGAGGTCTTACCGTTTGGCCGGTGAAGCGTGCCATCCAGTGAAGAACGTTGTGCCGGGTCAATTCTTCGGAATCCATCCCTGGAAAGAGAGTGATGTGCCAGCGTGCCGGCTGCCCGAATTCGTCTTGCTCAGAGATTTCCAGTGTCATATCGGGGTACCTGTCCCTGGCTATCTTCAACAACCTGTCGTACTCATACCATTCCGGTGCGTCAGGCCCTCGCCAGGCATAGTCTGGCGAATCGGCTAGATTCTGCCTCTGGACCATGGTCTGGAGTTCTTCCTCTTCTTCCTCGGGTTGGCGCTGAAAGGACATATCCGGTTTCGTTTTAATATCTTCTTCAGGATGGTGTTGAGGCTGGGAACTTAATAATCCGATAATTTCCTCGGCCATCCTGTCAGCTTCCTGTTCATAAATATCGTTCGGGGTGCTGACAGCAAGCTTTGCCTGGGCCCCTGCTGATTCAAGTAAAAGCTGTATGTAGCTGTTACCGTATGTCCTGTGAATCTGCATGATCAAACTATGCCGCTGTGCAGGAGAAGATATCCTTGAAAGCATGGCAGAATGCTCTTCAATCCGGGGATGATAAGGCGTTCCCAGATTGGAGTGTGGGACCGTGTCCCAGGTCTGCAACGGCTGAAAAGCAGATTGATTCCGCTGGAGCTTTTTGTGGTGTTCTTGACCCGGTTCTTCGGAAATTTTGGGAGCAGATCTTTTTTTTACACTCATAATAATGCCTGAAATCTCCTCTTTCCCGGAGAGTTTACTATTATGAACAACCGACATACAAGGGAAGCAAGGGTTACAAGAATAGCTAAAACTTAATTATTACAATAACATATAGAAGTAAACTGAGGGATAATTAGCAGTTAATGTTGGGATATGGCTTGGCTGTTCGCGAGTATAAAAAATACATCAACCAGGCAAACACAATAATGAACATCTTTCGCTGCCAGACACCACATCAAGTGAAAAGAAATATGGACCAACAAACAGGAATTCACCTCACCACTATAAAATAAATACGAGAGCTTTCTCCCCAAGGATGATAACCTGTGCCAATATAAGTAAATCCGTAGTGTTCGTCATTGATATACTATGATAGAGCACAACCTATCGAGCGCTATTATAATGAAATTGTGGCGATAATGATCCAGAAAAAAGCAAAGTCACAGGTCTTGATCTTAATTGAAAATCGAAAAGAAGGAGAATAGAAGGGAAAATATGTCTGAAAGGAGGATTGCCAATGCCTGAGGAATTCAAGCCTGGATGCCAGAGACCAGCCATTAAGAAACCCGATGTACCAGTTGACAGTGCTGCCCCGGCAACTAATGTTAAGGAGGAGAAAAAAATGATAAAAGTAGGTAAACCGGCCCCCGATTTTACAGCTGCGGGCTTTTTTAAAGGTAAGTTTGCGAACTTCAATCTTTCCGAATACAAAGGGAAATGGGTGTTGCTGTGCTTTTATCCGGGAGATTTCACCTTTGTCTGAGCCACAGAAATTTCAGCAGTTGCTGAGAAACACTCCGAATTCCAGGAAATGGGAGTGGAAGTGCTCTCCTGTAGCGTTGATAGTATTTACGTGCACAAGATGTGGAATGATTATGAGTTAACGAAAATGATCAACAAGGATATTCCTTTCGCTATGCTTTCCGATCAGGATGGAAGTATAGGGAAGATGTATGGTA
>CAYLVC010000053.1:10799-12447 GCA_964387005.1 uncultured Dehalococcoidales bacterium
ATTCCTTTCGCTATGCTTTCCGATCAGGATGGAAGTATAGGGAAGATGTATGGTATCTACGACGAGGACAGCGGAGTAGAAACACGAGGCAGGTTCATAATTGATCCTGACGGCAATGTTCAGGGATTCGAGGTTCTTACTCCTCCGGTTGGCCGCAATGTCAGCGAATCCATCAGACAGATCAAGGCATTCCAGCTTGTAAGGAACTCCAAAGGTACCGAAGCTACTCCTTCAGGATGGAAACCCGGAAAACCCACTTTGAAGCCATCCCCGGATCTGGTCGGAAATGTATGGAAGGTATGGAAAGTCAGTCAAGCTTTCGATGACTAGATTTTCTTGAAAGTGATAAAAGGATTGGGGTGTCCGCCCATTATCCGATTATCAATGGACACCCCAATTCCCCGTTTTAAGTGTCCCGTAACTTATATCACCACCATCTGTATATAACGACTTTTGTTGTTGCGCATACAGGTGGTTGCCACAGCCTGGTTGGTCTACCGCGGCATCTCAAACGTGGTGGTGTAATCATTCACTTGAAGAATATAGGTCGTGCCCGCTGCGAAATCGCTGCCGAGGTTCAGGTTCTCCTCAAAGAAACCGTATACCAGATCACAAATCGCATCCTTCGGTCTTTGCGTAGTAACCTCGATATTGATCACATTGCCTTGCCGGGCAACAGCAGCGTTGCGAAAGGTGGTGCAGCCATCTCTTAATCCACCCTGAATGTGAACGCCAACCTGGACGGGAAACGATTCCATGAAGAGAACGTCTACTTTGTGTATCGGCGCCAGGCTTATCTCCATGTCGTCGAGCATCCGCTGGTTGATCATATCCCATTTTTCATCCATAACAGCCGACTTAATTTCCCCTTGCTCGACGGTGATTATTGCTTCGTGCGGGGTTATCACCTCAGCCAGCATTTGCCCCGTCCTGTCGCCGTAGCCGGCATGGGCGCTTTCGAAGCGAAAGACAAATTGCCAGGCATTCTCAATATCAGGATGTAGAGTCTCCACCAGCTTTAAAGTGTCTTCAATACCATCAAACATAAAAGTAGGGCTGTTGCGGAAATATTCCCAGGCAAGTTTCCTGCTTCCTTCTTCCGTTAAATAGCTCGGGCAGGTTTTAACATTAGGCCAGGGGCCAGCGCTGCCTGTCCGGCCTGAACCTACCCATAGTGTAGTAACCATAGAAGCGCATTGCGGGATGACCACACATAGACCCAGGGGACCTTCGAAATCCCCGGGAAACTCAATTACAACCGGCTGTTGCGTCTCAAGTCCGACCGGTATATCGAATTGTTCACTGGTAATCTCTTTAACTACTCCGTTTGTATCAACCAGCAGGATGCAGTATTCACCCTGCCAGCGCTCGGAACCGGAGTGATTGTTGATTCTCAGCAGGAATTCCGACTGTTTACCGGGCATATGTCCGGCACTGTCACCGCTGATACTGAACGACCTACCCTTTTCGCCCAGGTCCCATGTGGTGTTGAAAGGATCGGGTGGAGCTACCTTATTTTCAGGCACTTTTTGACATCCGGTTACAAGCAAAGAGGATAACATCAGTGACGTAATCAAGCTTATCCAGATGATTTTTATTTTTGCCATACCTGCCTCCTGCGTTAGTTGTCCAATTAATAAAACGCTAA
>CAYLVC010000054.1:0-12242 GCA_964387005.1 uncultured Dehalococcoidales bacterium
GTTAAAATAGAGATTCCGGAACTGCAAACCCCTCCTGCTCAAGAAGGCAGTTGGAACCTGACTTTAAAAGGAAAAATCAGTGATGTTATTACCCAGGCCGAGTTTGAGGAAGCGGTGGCTTGCTCCGGTTCAGGTCATAACGTGACATGGACTGATAGAGATGGACATCTATGGTCCGGAATCCCATTATGGTTCCTCGCAGGCTGGGTTGACGACCGCCAACCTCACGATTATGACCCAGTCCAGGCAGCAGCGGGTTATGAAATCATCGTTAGGGCCGGTGACGGCTATGCCAGGGATTTTGCCAGCGCAGATGTTGCACAGAGCAACAATTATATTATTGCCAATAAGATCGACGGTGTAGCACTGGCGGAACCCACCTGGCCTCTGCGGCTGGTCGGGGACGGGGTTGCCAATGAGGACAAATCCCTTACCGGCCTGAGCGTGGGCAACGTGGTTGAGATAGAATTAACAGAATTCCAGATTATTGAGGACATACCTCAATTTCATATCATCAAATATGATGTAGACCAGACCACCATTCTGGATGAGAGAACGGTTGATTACCCCTGGATGGAGCAGAACCTTGATGTGATTGGTGATGGTACGACGGTCTACCGTTTCGAAGGGGTTACCAACAATCCGGATGATCTATGGGATTCAGCGGAGACTTATCCAGGCGGCTATAAGATCGAAAACGCTGTCAAGGGCACTCGGATCAGGGATCTTTGTGAATTGGTCGGCGGCATGGGTGCAGGTACTGACATCAAGCTGTATGGAAGTGATGGTTACTTGACCACCTTACCTTACTCATCGATATATACCGATCCTTCGGTCCAGGTCAGGCAGGGCGATGCCATTCTGGCCTGGTGGGCAGATGGCGAGTATGTCCCCTACTATGGGGATGGTATGAGGCTCTTCTTTGCTCCCGAAGGAGACCACGTCTACGGCCAGTGGGACATGCATGAAACGCTCCCTGAAAACTACTGGCATTTTTACACTGGTGGCGATGGCGTACGGTATCCCTCCTGCGCCGGTCTTTCGGGAAAGTATATAACTACCATGAAATTGTATTCCATCCCACCGGGTGATTGGACTCTGACAATGGATGGCACCGGCATCGGAGGGTCTTCCTATGATGTCAGCAAAACCTATTTTGAATCCGCACTGTCCTGCCAGTTCGGCGCCAACCACAAGGCTTCTTATACTGATAACAAAGGGCGCGTCTGGGAGGGCATGCCGCTGTGGTTCCTGGCCGGATACGTGGACGATGATGACCAGCATACAAGTAATGCTTTCAATGAGGACCTGGCCCAATCGGGTTACCGGGTGGTGATTACGGCCGCTGATGGTTACACAGTAACCATCAATAGCCAGGATATCATCAGAAACAACAACTATATAATAGCCAATACGCTGAACGGAGCTCTCATCCCGGACGATAACGATAACTGGCCGCTTCGTTTGGTCGGACCGGCGGTCAGCGGTGATACTTCGATTTCTCAGGTTGTTAAAATCGAATTGATGCCTTATACAGCGCCTGAGGCCGGTTTTTCCTCGGATGTTGTGTCCGGTACAAACTGGCTGGATGTTAAGTTCACCGACCAGTCCACCAATAATCCGACTTCCTGGGAATGGGATTTCGAAAGTGACGGTATTGTGGACTCGACTGATCGGAACCCGGTTCACACCTATCAAAATGCCGGTACCTACACGGTGAAACTCAGCGCTTCCAATCCCGGCGGCAGCGACGACGAAGTAAAGACGGACTATATTACGGTAACCAGCCCGCCGCTGACAGTGCTCTGGGGACCATATCTTACCGGGACAGACCAGGATGGCGCCACTGTCAACGTCAAGACCAACATCACCTCCAGCGTTACGGTCCAATATGCCACTGAAGAGTATTATAACGCCAATAGCGCTTATGATAAGAGCGCCACTGACGGTCTGGCCGCGAAGCTGCATCATATTAATTTAAGCGGGCTTGAAGCGGACACCACATACTGCTACCGGGTGGATTGCGATGGCATACTGACAGGTGAGTACCAGTTCAGAACGTTCCCGTTGTCCGGGGAATTTACCTTCGCAGTCTACAGCGATACGCAGGATGAGTTGCCCAATTTCAGCCAGGCTGAAAGGCACAAACTGGTGGCTGACAGTATAGCCCAGGAAGAGGATGTTCTCTTCGTGCTCAATGCGGGCGATCTTGTCAACGACGGCGACGATGCCGCCAACTGGGACCGTTATTTTGAGGCTGCCGGCAACCTGGTATCACGCACTGTGGTATATCCTGCGCTCGGCAACCATGACGGAGATACCCTGTACTTTGATATTTTCGGTGTTGAGCCCTACTACTCATTTGACTGCGCGGATGCCCACTTTACGGTACTTGATAGCGTAAATATGCCTGCTGGCCAAACGGATTGGCTTGAGGAGGATCTGGCTTCTGATAAAGCCTGGAAATTCGTTACCTTCCATTACCCGATGTATACTTCTGAAGCTGCGCACTTCGGGGGCTGGGAGAACCTGCAAACCGACTGGGAGGGGACTTTTATTAACCAGGGTGTGGATGCTGTCTGGAACGGCCACATCCATGCCTATGAACGTTATCTTGAAAACGGTATAACATATGCCGTCATGGGGATCGGGGGAGGTCCCTATACTACCTTAAGCGAAAACAAGTACCAGGGATATCAAAACAGTCTTGAGCGCGTCCTTGGTTACGCCAAAGTTAAGGTGAATCCCAGCGAAGGAACGACAACTGTTGAAATTATCCGCGTGGCGGACATATCAGTGGATGGCCAGGAAGCAACCTTGCTTCCCAAAGGAACTGTGTTTGAAACCTTTGTGCAATACAGCTCTCCCACCGCCGGTTTCACAGCAAATGTCCAATCAGGGGTTGCCCCGCTTGCGGCACAGTTCACCGACCTGTCAACCAACCACCCGACGGAGTGGCAGTGGGACTTCAACAATGACGGTACGGTGGATAGCACTGAACAAAATCCGCTTTATATTTTTGAAAACCCCGGGGTCTACACTGTCAGGCTGACTGTCACCAACAGCACCGGCAACAGCACCGAAATTAAGACGGACTATATCACGGCATGGTGGACGCTTCAGCTTAACGGAGCCACCGGCTATACCCTCAACCAGGCCGAATTCGAGGCGGCAGCAGAAGACTATCAGGTCACCTTTATTGACGGTGCCAACACCTATTCTGGTTTGCCGTTATACCTCTTGGCAGGACTGGTTGACGATGAAAACCAGCAGTGGGAGGATGGATTCAATACCAGCCTGGCTGACGATGGCTACGGTGTTAAAGTAATGGCCGGAGACGGATTCAACTTTGTTTTCCCCAGCGTTGATGTATCCGGGAACGAAGGCATTATCGTGGCCGATAGCGTCAACGACCAGCCGTTGACGGGAACTTCCTATCCCCTGAGACTGGTCGGGCCGGCTCTTACCAGTGGGTCGCAGAAAATACGCAACATTTCAACGATTCAGCTTCTTGGTTCTATTACCACTGAAGCCGGTGCCGGGGGTACCATCGATCCAGCCGAGGCTAACATCAACTGGGGCGATAGTCGGACTTTTACAATCACGCCGGATATGGGTTATGAAATAGAGGATGTCCTGGTCGACGGAATTTCGGTGGGTGCAACCACCAGCTATACCTTCAGCGGTATTGTGACCAATCAAACCGTATCCGCCAGCTTCGACTGGCTTCCCTTCCAGAGTCTAATCAATGATACACCGCCGGAAGGGACGCTGGACCTGCCGGCCAGCGAATACTTTGGTAATTTGTTCCTTGACAAGCCATTAACACTGAACGGCAACAGTTCCACCCTGCATGGCAGCTTAACGGTTATGCCCATGAACTGCAGCGTAACGGTGGAGAACCTCCTTATCACCAATTATGCCGATTATGGAATGAGAATCATCAAAGTCAATTCCGGGGACGATTTTACCATTCGCAACTGTACGTTCCTGGGTTCAGCAGGCAGTATCACCGGCATTCAGATCGATGAAGTGGCGGAGGGAGGTATGCTGACAATCGAAAAGAATACCCTTCAGGGCAACGAGGTCGGCATCAAACTGCTGGAGGCTGTAAGCAGCGCCGATATCAGTTTTAACGATATTTTTGATAACTCCATTGCCGGGTTAGAGGCTGTTACAGGCAGTACCGCCAGTGTCCGGAAGAACTGGTGGGGGAATATATCAGGGCCGGAACAGACTGTTTCTAATCCTGGCGGCAGCGGGAACAAGCTGGAAAGTGAAGGTGAATTCGAACCCTGGCTGACACGCCCATTCCGGACGGCCATAGACGACAACATCGGTTATTACGGTTTTGCCATGGTGCATTTGAAAGCCGGATGGAATACACTGTCCCTGCCTATTGCGCCCGATCCGGCAGCAGACACCTGGGGAGAATATATCGCTCTGGGTGACGGACTGGATATTCATGATACGGTACCGGCCTACACTTTTGACAGTGAGAGCCAGGAATGGCTGCCGGTACTGGATGATTATCAGCTCAAACCCTGCGAGGCAATTTATGTCCGCATGGCGGGGCCGGATACTGCGCCTGTGCTTTTCAGTCCGCAGGCTTGCGTACCTTCCACGCAATTACACACAGGCTGGAACCTGATTGGTCCGTCTCCCCATGATATCGAGAATGGCATAGAGGGAATGAAAGCCTCTGATGTTCTTACCAGTGTCTACGAGGTTAGCGGGGGCCTGAAAGGTTATAGTATAGTCGTCAGCCCTGCCATGAACCAGCAGTCCTGGGTTTATCTCAGCAATGGTGAGATTGAAGACTGGGATGGAATGGGAGGACCGCCTGACGGCTGGATGCTGACAACTCACGGCTACTGGGTGTTTATGCAGAATGACGGCATTCTGGCCGGGTTTGCTTTTACACCTGTATCGCTGATGCAAGAGTCTTAATGACAGAGGGGGCTGCGTTTAAACGCAGCCCCCTGATTTCCTGGGAGATTAGCTATGAAAATGAGAGTGCTTGTGATCCTGAGCGTTTTGTTCTTGCTTTTTACCTGCTCCGCCATTCCAGCCATGTCCGCTGATGTACCGCCGCCGCCTCATGCTTTTTATGGCACGGTAACCATCAACGGCAGTCCTGCTCCGGTTGGCACCAGGGTAGAAGCCATGGGCGACAATGTCATAACAGGCACCCAGTATAATCCGATATATACAACCGTGTCCGGAAGGTACGGTTTTGCCGAGGCAACCAGGCCAAAACTAATTGTAACGGGATTCATACTGGATGGAACGGTAATCAGCTTCTACGTAAACGGAGTGCTTTCCAGCCAGACCGCTGAGTGGCATTCCGGCGAGGCTACAGAAATAAATCTGTCAATTACCAGTTCCAATCCGACAACTCAGCCCCCTGTAGCGGCTTTTATTTCCAGCAAGACCACGGGATACGTCCCACTTGAAGTCAAATTTACCGACAAGTCAACGGGTAACCCTACTTCCTGGGCATGGGACTTCGATAATGACGGGACTGTTGACAGCACCATCCGCAACCCGTCCTGTACCTACACCAGCGCTGGTACTTATAGTGTAAAATTAACAGTCACCAATTCAGCGGGCAGCGATGACGAGTTAAAAATCAACTTAATTAAAGCCACAATGGTAGGCGTTACCATCATCAAATACGCTTTGAACGGGACGACCATCCTGGACCAGGCGACGGTAAGTTACCAGTGGATGATGAACCCGGCCAATATCCCCGTATTGGGTGACGGAATGACACATTATTATCATCAGGGGCCGGTCTTTGTTGACGATCCGGATAAAGATACTGAACAACTCCTTCGCTGGAATAAACAGGAAAATATCAATGTCCAGGAAAAGGACATGGGCGCTCTCAAGGGTACAAACATAAAGAATCTCTGTGACCTGGTGGGGGGGATGGAGGAAGGCGATAAACTCAAGATAAAGGCCAAAGACGGGTTCTACAAGATATTTCCTTATAAAAATGTTTACCGGTATTCCAGCCGTGAGGGGCCGATGGTACTGACCTGGCAAAAAGACGGTTTATACCCGGACAACGGCTATGATGACGGCATGCGCCTGGTATGGTTTGCCGACACCTCAACCAATCCCTGGGGAATTCATGCCTTCGGCAACTGGGACTGGCATGAGGCGGCCGACCCCGAGTACTGGTACTATTATGATGGTGAATATCCTACCACAACCGGACTATCGGTATACAACGTCACCGAGTTGCTGATATACAGCAACATGTCTGCTGAAACGCCAGTACTGGCTACTCCTTCATCAGGTGCAGCTGGCATATTTGGCGATAACACCCCGCTGCCGATAAATTCTGCGGGAGTTGTCCAGGAGACGATCAAGATTTCTTCGCCCAATGGCGAACTGGCGGTCACTATTCAAGAGGGGACCGTCCTGACGGACAAAAACGGCAACCCGGTTACCAGCCTGACTGCTGCTCTTGTGACTGATCCTCCTGAAGGAAATATCACCGTCCCGGCCTATGACTTCGGGCCCGACGGTACTAATTTCAACCCTCCAATTACCTTTACGTACAGGATTCCCGAAGGAGTGGACGCAGAAAAATCAGCCCTGGCTTATTATGATGAGACAGCGGGTAAATGGATTGCTCTTACAGGTACAGTTGAAAATGGTGTTCTTACCGTCCAGGTCGCCCACTTCTCTATATTTGCATTGATTGCTTTAAGTGAGACTGCTGATTTTACCGTGAGTCAGCTTATGGTTTCCCCGCGAGAAGTTGAACCGGGTGATAAAGTCAGCCTTCAAGTACAGGTCAACAATAACGGACTTAAAGAGGGGAGCTATAATGCCGTTCTGATGATTAACGGCGTAAAACAGCAGGAAAAGACCGTAGTTGTCAGAGCTAACAAGAGTGAAATAGTTACATTTAGCGTAACAGCAGGACAACCCGGCGAATACAAGGTTTCTATAGGCAGCCTGACAGACAAATATACAGTTGTTATGCCTGCCTCATTTATACTGTCAGAGCTTACCGTCGTTCCTGCTGAAAGCAGACCGGGCGAGAAGGTGATGATCTCGGTTACAGTATCCAACACAGGTGGAAAAGAAGGTATCTACACCGCAGTGCTTATGGTGAATGATGTCAGGGAAGAAGAGAAGAGCCTTTCTCTAGCAGCAGGAAACAGCGGGAAGGTGACTTTTGAACTGGTTAAAGAAACAGCAGGTAACTATACAGTGACTATCGGCGACCTGAAAGGCCAATTTACTGTAATAGCACTACCTGTTGCATCAACTGCCAGTCCGGTTTCACCGTCACCCTCAAATCAAGGGGTGGAGCTATCCGGCAGCCAGTTTAACTGGGCCTTAACAGGCGGCCTGATAGGGGGAGTGCTGGTAATCGCCGGTGTGATTGTATTCCTGGTAAGGAGAAAAAGGTCCTCCCGATAGAAAGACAAAATCAACCGCAGGAGATAACTTGAGAGCTGTTACTGGTGTATTTGTATTAACCGGTAGACTGTTTATTACCGGTTGTCTGGCGATGTTTCTGGCAATGATGGCGTTGATGGTACCTTCAACTCCAGTCAGCGCAGCCGGAGCAACCAGTACTGTACGCATCGTTAAATATGACCTAGATGGAGTAACCGTTTTAGCTGAAAAACAGGTCAGCTACGAATGGATGAAGGCCATGCTGCCGGTCTATGGCGACGGACGGACGCACTATTACCATCAGGGCCCGGTATTTGAAGGTGATTTGTGGGACCCGGAAGAAATCCACAATCTCAAAGATAAAGGTGCAGTCATGGGAAGTGCCGTCAAAGACCTCTGTGACCAGGTGGGCGGAATGTCCAGAGGAGATGATATCGCACTGGTTTCGGTGGATAAATGGCATACGGAACTGGCTTTTGACAATATATATGAACCTTTAGATAATCAAGGGATTGTAACTTTATGCTGGTACAACGGTGAAGATGCGGACGAGGGGGAAAAATACGGTGTGGGTTATCCGGCAAATAACGCCTTCCGGACGGCCCTGCAAATTGTTTTTATGTCCAGGACAGCCAATTCTGAAGGCAAACTGGTATTCGGCAATAAAGACATGCAACTCGCGCTGCCTGAAGAGAAATATCAGCATTTCTATGAGGGAGAGTATCCCAGTACCAACGGGCTTTCAGGCAAGTGGATTGCCGAAATAAGAATATACAGCGGTGGAATCAGGCCGGACCAGCAAATCGACTGGACTGCGGCCAACTATTATGGAACTCACACCAGTGTCCCGGAAGATACGGGAAAGACAATACACTGGATTCCGATTGTGCTGGGTGTTGCCGGTCTGCTTTGCCTGGCAGCGGCCGTTGTGATATTGCGGAAAACCAGGCTGCTGAGTGTTAAAAAGGGAGCTGTTATGACAGCCGGTATTCTGTTGATGGCTGCTTCAATAGCAGTAGGCATTCATCAATGGCAGAGCACGCCCCAGGACATAGCCGGCTGGACACTGACATTGGTCGGCAGGGACGGACGGCAGACCCGGCTTGAATATGGAGATGTCATCAGGATGCCATCCTACACGGGCAAAGGCGGGTATTTTTCAACGGTGGGAGTGGTCTATGGTCCATACGAAGGAAAGGGTGTTCCATTAACTGAGTTATGTCAACTGGTCGGGGGGGTTACTTCATCCAGTATTATTATGGTATCGGCTGCGGATGGCTATTCCACGGTGCTGGACTTCAACCAGGTTACCGGGAAGATTCTTACGTATAACCCTCAGACTATGAAGGAAATACCTCACGGTGAGCTGAAACCGGTCTTAATGTTCCAGCAAGACGGCAAGCCACTTTCAGATGATGACGGCAAACCGCTCAGGATAGCCATTTTAGGGAGCGATAGTCTTTTAACCGAAGGCAACGCCTGGGTCAAGTGGGTCAATAAAATAGAAGTGCTTGAAGTAGAGGAGATGGTAAATGACTGAAGCGGGGAAATACCAGAGGTAAATGATTGAAAGCTGGAAAAGCATGTGTCTGGCTTATGACGGTGCTGGCTCTGATCATAGCAGGGATTGGGAGTCTGACATCGTGCCGGCCGGAAAACGCAGCTCGAACACCACTGAGAATATACCATGCCGGAAGCCTGATAGTCCCGTTCCAGGCTATGGAAAAGCAATTTGAACTTCAAAATCCAACCATAGATGTGTTGCTGGAAGGGCATGGCAGCATTCAGGTGATACGCGCTGTTACCGAACTGGGCAAGGAAGTAGATATCGCAGCGGTCGCCGACAATCAGCTTCTTCCTCTTTTGATGTATTCCGTCGATTTGCCAGACGGCAGCGGTCCGTATGCCTACTGGCATATCAATTTTGCCACCAACTCGGTGGGTATCGCCTATCGGGAGAGCAGCCGGTATGCTTCCGAGATTACGGCTGATAACTGGTTCGAAATTCTCTCCAGGCAGGATGTTAGATTCGGGACGGCTGATCCCCGGATAGATGCCCTGGGATACAGGGCTTTAATGGTTGCACAGCTGGCTGAAAACCACTATGAAGATGCGATGCTGTTTGAAAGGCTTTTCGGCAATAGTTTTACCGCAGGAATAGAGGTTGAAGCTGAAAAGGGAACTGTCGTAATCAGGGTCCCGCAAATACTTCAGCCTTCGCAAAACAGGGTCGTCCTGAGAAGCTACAGCATACAAATTCTGGCGTTGCTGGAGTCAGGGGATGTGGATTATGCTTTCGAGTATGAAAGTGTTGCCAGTCAGCGCGGGCTGCGGTTTTTGAATTTGCCTGATGCAGTTAATCTAAGCTCACAGGATTATGCCGATACTTACGGGCGGATCAGGGCCAGAATAGATTTCCAGAGATTTTCATCGGTCATTCCGGACTTCAAAGGAACTCCCGTTGTTTATGGCATAACAATCCCCGGTAATGCCCTGCACAGACAGGAAGCTATAACCTTTCTGGAATACCTGCTGGGTGAGGAAGGCCGGCGGATCCTTAAGGAAAACTATCAGCCTCCGCTGGTACCTCCTTATGCCGATTACGCAACCAGGGTGCCGGCTGACCTCAGGTCGCTGGTAAAATGACTGCTAATGATTTAAAAGACAATACCGGCAAGATCAAAGACTCCCCTCATCATTCCTTCAAATTTGGCAGATGGCTGGCAGATAACAAGATGATAGGCATATTCATCTTCCTGGGCCTGCTGATCGTCCTGTTTATCGCTTTGCCCCTCGGCAAGATGGTGCTGGGATCCGATCCGGCTATCTTGCTGGAAACCCTTCTTGATCCACAGGTGATCGGCTCAATCTGGCTGACCCTGTATTCAGCTTTTATTGCCACCGTTATCGGTTGTTTCCTGGGGGTGCCGCTGGCTTACCTTTTATCCAGATACCGGTTTAAGGGCAAGCGTTTTCTGGAAGGTCTGATTGATATTCCTGTGGTTGTACCCCATACCGCCGCGGGTATAGCCCTGCTGTTCGTTTTCGGGCGGAATTTCCTGGTTGGGAAGGCCTTTGGCAACGTTGGTATTTCCTTTGTTGACTCACTGGCGGGGATCATTATCGCCATGCTTTTTGTGAGCGTTCCCTTTTTGATAAACTCAGCCAAAGAGGGCTTTAATAAAGTGGATATAAGGATGGAGAGGGTGTCGCGCAGCCTGGGAGCTTCCGGATGGCAGACCTTTACCCTGATATCGCTGAGATTAGCCTGGCGCAGCATCCTGGCCGGCAACATCATGATGTGGGCCAGGGGCATGAGTGAATTCGGCGCGGTCGTCATCCTCTCGTATCACCCGATGATCGCTCCCACACTGGTATTCCAGCGCTTTGAAAGCCAGGGATTAGCTTATTCCCAGCCTGTAGCGGCAATACTGGTTATTGTTTGTGTAATAGTATTCATTGTCTTGCGCTGGCTGGCCTACCGGGGAGAAAAACATGATAAAGATTGAGAACCTCCAGGTAGATTTGGGCGGTTTTCATCTCAAAGACATCAGCCTTGATGTGTCCGATAATGAGTATTTTGTACTGTTGGGCCCCACAGCCGCCGGGAAAACGGTACTTCTGGAATCCATTGCAGGATTGATACCCGTTAAAAGAGGCCGTATTTACACCGGCGGTAAAGATATCACAGACATCAGCCCGGAAAAACGAGGGGTCAGCCTGGTATACCAGGACCACGTACTTTTTCCTCATCTATCGGTCAAAGACAATATTACCTACGGATTAAGGCTCAAAAGACACACGGCCTCTCAGATACAGGAAAGCCTGGAATGGCTGGACGGACTGCTGGGATTCAAGCACCTCCTAGGACGGCGCCCGGCAACACTCAGCGGAGGTGAAAAGCAAAAAGTCGCCCTGGCCAGGGCGCTCAGCATAAAACCTGATATCCTGCTGCTGGATGAGCCTCTAAGCGCGCTTGATCCCGAAACGCGTGAAAAAGTCCAGGGTGAGCTGAAGACCGTTCACCGCGCCCTGAAAAGTACGTTTATGCATGTTACCCATGATTTCGAGGAAGCCATGTCACTCGGAACCCGAATAGCGGTCATCGGAGAGGGCAAAATCCAGCAGACCGGCACGCCTGAAGAAATCTTCCGCCGTCCGCAGTCCCGTTTTGTGGCCGGATTCACGCTGATGAAGAACATATATCAAGGGGAAATGTTCGCAGCGGGCGGTCAGTATTTCTTCAAAACCGGGGAGACAATTATGGAACTGAACCATAATCCTCAGTCTCCAAAAGACTGCTTCGCCGGCATTAGACCGGAAGACGTAGAGCTTTACAGGGAACCCACTACTTCAATGGCAACAAACCGTTTCGAAGGGCAAGTTATCAGCATCCAGGACAGGGGAACAACGCTGATTGTCCTGCTGAAGAGCAGGATAGAGCTACAATGCCTGTTGACTCGCCGCCAATTCAGTGAAATGAATTTAAAAACGGGTGATTGGGTGACGGCCTATCTTAATCCCGCTGCCATACACGTTTTCAAGTAGTAGAAGAGCAATCATGCATTCTGGCAGCTTCAGAATAAATGAACGGGAAAGTGGGGATGGCAGGACAAATTACACCTCACGGATAAGAAGAAATATCATTGTATTATATGTATTATTATATATTGCATTTGCCCGAAAGCAATGATAAAATAGTCCCCATAAGAAGGAATAGATACTCGTGGATGAAGCAATAACCCGATTTTATCGCAGACTACTCAGGTCTGATTATGAGCATGTTGGTTGCCTGGAAAATCCCTCCATTTTCCTGG
>CAYLVC010000055.1:0-10793 GCA_964387005.1 uncultured Dehalococcoidales bacterium
ACTGCTTTACCGTCGGTTATTTCAATTGCCTCAAGCTGGCAGCGCTCGATGCAAACCCCACAGCCGGTACAGAGCGTGGGATTGATTTCACAATAAAAGTTGGTCACAAAAAAATCAACCGGACGGGGAGATTTTTTAGCCGCCGAAACAGGTCCGCAGCAATCTCCGCAGCAGCAGCAGATGTTTCCGGGGTGCTGCGAGTTTTCAGGCTGGAGGATAAAGCCGGCTGCTTGAGCCTTTTCCAGCACTGCGTAAACTTCATCCCTGGTAATAAAGCGAGAAATACCCATTTCGACGTATTGACGGGCGTGATCGGGGCCGATCTGTATACACGTCTCTCTCAGATCGGAATATTTACAGGGCTGACCTCGCAGGTCTTTCATCTGGCGGCAGACGCAGTTGGTAACCGAAAAAGGACCAGGCGACTGTTCCACCAGTTTTCTGACATCGTCGTAGCTGCTGACGATATTTTTACCCAGCGGGATGCTTTTTTCTACCGGCACAGTCCTGAGTTGAGGCACCATCGGCCTGCTCTTTC
Organism: uncultured Dehalococcoidales bacterium; assembly: GCA_964387005.1. GTDB lineage: Bacteria > Chloroflexota > Dehalococcoidia > Dehalococcoidales > UBA3254 > CAYLVC01. The sequence goes on from CAYLVC010000055.1 coordinate 539, forward strand.
CCTTTTTCCGGGCAAAACTCTCTTCGTGGTATTTGTCCAGCATATCTACAAGATCTCTGGTCAGGCGGTTGACCTGGAAGTCTATCATCCCACCCGCTGAGACCCCGACATTCATATAACGCCTTTGTATAAAACCTTCCTTAAAAACCAGGATAGTACCTTTTCGCACCATGTGGTCAAGCTTTTTCTGTAGTTCCCCGATTGTTATTGGCATCCCGCGTTTTATAACGCGTTTGTGAATTGTGGTCACAGGTTCTTTCTTGATATTGGATAGTGTAAGGCAGATTTCTGCCTCTTCCGGCGTTAGCAGGTGTTTCAACAACTGTATGTCCGCCCCTGATTCCGTTGCGGCGAACCCGGCAGGTGATTTGTCAAGGTGTTTTTGAAGCTGGCGATAGATCAGGTCATCAATTTCCATTTCTCTCTCCTTCTTCGGAAAAATCTGAAATTCAGGTTCTTTTTTTAAACACCAAAACGAATTCTGAATTTAAGAAAGGAGTACCTGTAAAATCTACCAAAAAGTAACACAGCATATCGCTGAGTTTGAGCTATTGTCGCTCAATTCAGCCAATAAGTCAATATATGTTTTCTCAGTCCTGATTCCCTGATTTCGCTTTGTTATCTTTTCCTTTTTTACTCTTTCTGAACTCTTCCCCGGTTGATTTTATGCCGGTTGCTCTCAGCTTTTTGTTTCAGGCTGAACAGGGTGTTCCCCGTGTCAGCTATATATAACGTTATTAAATATTGCGGACGGAACACAGTCTGGTTGAGTCTCCGGCGAGCAGGCTCCGTGTCACCGTCCTGAACGAAGTTCAGGCTTCACCTTGCGCAGTCGGCAGACCAACCAGGCTGTGGTAACCATCTACATACGCAACAACAAAAGTCATTACATATAAAAGTGGACTACTTGATCAAGATAGAATAAATTTGATAATATGGATCGTAATTATCTGAACGTCATATTCGGGATGGAGATAGAATAAGATGGAAACCTCACTGATAGCACCCTGCGGTATGAATTGCGCAATTTGCAGCGGCTATTTGAGAAACAAAAAACCCTGCCCAGGCTGTAAAGGATCTGATGAGAGTAAACCGGCCGGATGCCGGACATGCCGGGTAACGCAATGTGAAAAACTTAAAAATTGCCGTTCGGGCTACTGCTATGAGTGCCCGAGCTATCCCTGCTTGAAAATCAAACAGCTCGATAAGCGCTATACCTCAAAATACCATATGAGCATGATTGAAAACCTGGCCGTAATTAAAGAGCAGGGAATGGCAGCTTTATTGAAAAGAGAAGAGGAAAAATGGAAATGTCCCCAGTGCGGCAGCGTTATCTGTTGCCATAATGGACTTTGCTATAATTGCCTGAAGGATACCGCTAGAATGACCTTGAAAAAGATACCACCGGATAAAGTCACTGCGGTAGATCTGATAGCTCCTTGCGGTATGAACTGTGGTATCTGCAGCGCCTACCTGGCAATGAAGAATGACATCAAGACCAGGGGCATAAAGGCAGTACAATGCCATGGTTGTCTTCCCCGTGGAAAAGGCTGCACTCTGAATAAATCCGGTGGTTGTAAAGAACGGATGAATTTGAGCTTGCGGTTCTGCTATGAATGTGAAAAGTTTCCCTGTGATACCAGCAAAAAATGGGATGAGGTTTACCGCACAAAGTACCATACCAGTTTAATCGATAACCTCAAGTATATAAAAGAAAACGGGGTGGAAAATTTCCTGAAACAGCAACGGGAAAAATGGAAATGCCCGCAGTGCGGCGGGGTCATCAGCTGCCATAACGGTGTTTGCTACACCTGCGGACTGGATGCGCTCCCTCGAAAATAGTTACCGCTATCCTCATCGGCCCCGCTGGCTCCTTTACTCCAAATCGGGTGTTGAAGGATCTGGAGATTGGGGGGGAATACTTGGCCTGGACTCAATCCTCTCCGGAGATTGTTTATAAACCGGCAGCGCGAACCAGAAAACGTTCCCTTCCGTTCCATTGTTATAACAACCGATTTCCCCGTGATGCAGCTCCACCAGTTTTTTGCAAATATACAGCCCCAGTCCAAGTCCCGGTATACGCTCTCGCTGGGATGAGTTTTCACCCCGGTAGTAAGGATTGAATACCTTGCTTCTTTCCATGTCACTCAAAAGAGGAGCAGAGTCCAGGATTTCCACCCTGACCTTGTCCTCTTTTTGTTCCAGCACCACCCGGATCAGGCTGTCAAAAGGCGAGAACTTGTTGGCGTTGGAGAGAATATTGGTCAGTATCTGGATTATCCTGTCCCGGTCGCCCATTACACTGGGCAATCCGGGAGCGATTTTCAACTCCAGCTTTTGCTGTTTCCTCTGGAACAGTATGGTGGCATCCGAAACCACTTCCTGTACCAGAGAGACGATATCTACGGATGAGGCCTTAATGGTTATTCCTGTCACCTGCATTCTGGCCAGATCAAGCAGTTCATTAATCCTTATACTCATCGCTTCACTGCTGTGTTTTAGATTGTCTATCAGTCTGCGCATGGTTTCCGGATCGATCTTTCCCATTTCTTCCACATTCAACAGATCGGATGAAGCCATTATGGCGGTGAGTGGGGTTTTTAGTTCATGAGCAACATTGTGCAGAAATTCATTTTTAAGTCTTTCCTGCTCCTGTAATTCCTGCCTTATCCTTGTTTCTTCTTCATACAAACGGGCATTTTCCAGCTCAACCGCCATACGGTTGGCCACAACGGTAATAATACGCTCATCATCATCCGAGTAGGGGCGTTCGGATAGTTTCTTCCCGACAATTAACACCCCAACAAGCTGCCCGTCCTGCGATTTCAATGGGACCAGCAGTTCAGCGCTGGTTTTCTTAAGCAGGTTGAGCTCATTTTGAGTCAGGGACTGAAGCTGAGGACGGACTTCGATCTCCTTCTGATAAAGCACCTCTCCCTGGCTGGAGAGCCAGTGTATGAGCGTGCTGGCAGTATCAAGAGAGAGCCCCGTATATCCATCAGTCGAGGAAACAAGTTTGAATTGTTCTCCCTCTGAACCCAGCAGCAGATGTGCGCCGGAAGCGTTCAGAGCCTGTTTGGTCAGGTTAACCAGGGATGAACCCGTCATGGACAGGTTGCCTACTTCATGGCTTTCCTGGCTGAAATGATACAGGGACTTGAGAAAGTCATACCTACCTCGATAAAACAGCCTGTCCACCGTGCGCTGAATCAAACTGTACAGGGGCTGAAGAATGATGGCCATTGCCAGCAAGAGGATTATCTGCCACCACCATTCCCGGCTGGACGGGTCAACCAGGTAGTTGATCAGTGTAAGTATGATCAGATACGGTGTAGCTACCGCCATGCTTAGAAGGATAAAAGCCAGGCTTTTTCGCACTACGAGCTGGAAATCCAGTAGATGGTATCTCATCACTGCAATGCTGCAAACAACGCAAAATAGCAGATTGGCCCAGGTGGATGCCGGGGGCAGGTTGGTCAATGCATCCAGAAGTGCCCCTGCAAAGGGGAAAAGGGCGGCGATAGTCAGATACAGAATGCGGTTTCTTTCATCGCTGGAGCGTACTACATTGTAGCGCCTGATAAAGTTGATTACACCCATAGTCAGGAAGAAGATCGGCGCAATAAACAGGATATATGTCATCGGCGAGAGTATCGGAGCATAGCCGTAGTATTCACTCCTCATTCCCTTGATTAGAAGGTCGGTGGGTGAAAGAATAATCAGAATAATCAGCACCGCATAAGCTGCCGCCAGTAACAGGCGCTGACCTTTTATTCTGGAATAGTATATTGATAGATGGTAGTAGAGAAGGTAAACCAGGTACCCCAGTGTTACCAGGGGCTTCTCCCACAGTACCGCTTCATAAATATCAGCGCTGGAGCGCATCTTGTAGGTTAAAACCGCCCACAGCGCTACGGCAGCCAGCATCGCCAGGAAAACCCACAGGCTTCTGTTGCGCAAACTGCCGCGCCAGACCAGCAAAATCAAGGCTATGCTGACTGCTGCAGTCAATAACGGCGGTACCAGATAGAATGGGTCGGAGAGGATATTCATTTTAAATGTCAGCGGAGCTGCTCTTGAGCAATTGCTGAATTATTGCCTCCGGTGCATTCATGTGTCCGGGTTTCAGATGAGCCAGATCAGCCCCCTCCTTTATCATTTTCTTAGTATACCGGCCGAATGTACCTGCTGTCAGCAGGGTGACTTTTATTGGGTTGAAATCCAGGTAAAAATCAATGTCCTTGTAGTCGGTGTCCACGATTTTGAGTTGGTCATCGATCCGCCTGGCCAGATGCTCAGCCTCTATAGTGTCTTTTGTTTCGATGTAAATGTGAATGAACCCCTTGTTCTGTTCATGTTCTTTTCGCGCAGTCCATTCGGTGTATTTTACAGCCGTGTTGGCGATGGCTTTCCACATGGTCTTTTCATCAATTTCCGCCAGTCCGCCAAGATTGATGTTGTCCCCGGTACGGCATTCGAATACAAAATGCGGCAGTCTAATACCGGTCTGCCTGTCCTCAATATCCACAACCTTAATTACATCCCGCATCCGGTACCTCATGAGAGGCATTCCGTATAGTTGAGTAATAACCACTTCATAGGAATGCCCTGCCTGAAGCTCATTTAACAGCAGTGTGGGAACATGCGGGTCTTCATAGGACGGCTTTAACCTCTCATTCTTGTCGGAAGGAATGAATTCAAGAAAGACATTGTCCGGGAAGAAGACCATCCCTTTCCTGTTCCAGCTCTGTATGGCCAGGATAATCCCCGGTTCCGTGGCCCCGTAGACTTCACATGGCTGGGAGCCCCAGTAGCGTTGAACTTCACTGCCGTAGATATTCATGTCTACACCGCCGGCCACGATTCCTTTTACCGACCACAAATCAAGCGGTAAAAGCGGTCTGCCATGCCTTTTACTGCGCAGCCAGGCTTGCAGAAGGCGGCTCAGCACTTTCGGATGCAGCATTGAACGGGATAGTTTTATACTCCTGCCCTGGCTGCTGAATTGTTGTCCGGCACTCACCAGTACACTGGCAAGAGATGCAATTACGTCAATTCCTTCTTTCATCGCCATATTGAAACCGATCTTGACGCGGTCCTGAAACTGAAGTTCAGGGGATAGTTCCTGCGGTGGCATGGACTTGAAAGAGAAACGCTGTGCCAGGGCCTGATAAACGCAGCCGGAGGCGTAGGGAGGGGGAGGTAAAATGGTAAGAAAACGCACTCCGGGATGGATATTGATTTCCCCCTTGTGGTGGGCGCTGGAAATAATAAAACAGGTAATGCAGTGCTTTGAAAGAATATTGAGAAATTCATCGGTATATGGAATCCACTTGAAACGCCCCCCTTTGCCTGAAGAATGGCACCAGGCTGCAGGCTTTTCTGCCAGGGTATTCTCCTGCCGCTCACCCAGGAGGGGTTCGTAATCATCGTAACTGGTTAAAGGGACAATGCGGCGGAATTCGTCTATGCTTCCTGGTTTTTCGTTACCCGGGATTACCAGACCCGGCGCTCCAAAACCTGTCCGTTTTAGCTGGTCGGCTAGCAGAGACCTTTGAATTTCCATGAACTCCTCCGGTGCCAGGTCGAAAAACCCGCAATACCGTTGCCATAATTCATCATCGCTTAAAGTGTGAAAAAGCCTGTCTTCTGGTAGCATTTATCCTTCCTTTTTTCAACGTTTTTTTCCATATACGATCAAGTCCTCATAAGAACGGTCTTCCTCGATTTCATAGTCAGCTACAGGCAGAGTAGCGAATAAGGCGTCCAGGCTTTGTTTGGAATAAAACCCGTGGCGGGGCCTGGCTCCGAAAAAACATGGCAAATAGACCAGTCCACCCAGCGCCAGAGCGAAAAGCTCGCGCAAGGCCTCTTGCCTGTGGCCACACGAAAATTTCTTCCTGGCATCCCGCCAGGTCTCCTTGACCAGGTCCGGATTGCCGTTTCCTGAAGGATAGGTAAGAACAAATTGGCCGCCGCTTCTGAGTACACGGAGTATCTCTGCCGTAGCCATGCTGTCATCAGACAAAAATCCCATGACATGCATGCAAACAGCTTTATGGAAGGTGCCATCGCTGAAATCCAGATGATGAGCATCCATCTTCAGCAACCTGATCCTGGCGGAATCGTTCCTGGTTTTGCTTTCAGCCTTTTTCAAGGCGGTGCCTGACGCATCGATTCCCCAGACCCGGATATCGCTGTTCATGCCTAAAATCCTGGGTAGTTCCTGTCCGGTACCTGTTCCGACACAGAGCACGCTGTCGCAGCTCTCAAAATCCATTTTGCTCAGGCAGGCTTCCTGAAGTCTGGCATAAAAGGGGAACAAGGCTGTCGTAATATCGTAAAGCGGGTTATAGACCAGGTTAAAATATAGTCTTATAAGATTAGAATACATCGTTTCATCCTTGATGAGAGGTTTAGCATATATAAACCTGGCATAATATAATTATATTCCAAATATTAAGAGAATCTAAGGGATAAGTTGAAATACCTCAGAAATATCACTCTTGACTTATTCAAATGAGTTTGCTATACTCTCTGGTAATTGAAAATAGTTTTCAATTACACTAATATATTATTATATGAAACTCTCAGCCAGTAACAGACCCATTATTCTCAGTGAGCACGGATAAAAGTTGACGACACAACGGTATGCCCCCATGAAAGTTTACTGTACTAAATATATATTGAATTCTGTGATTAGAGGAAAATTGTTGCCTCCAGTAACCGATAATGAGTTTCAATTGTAACATGACTATACATAGAGTGGTGAACCTGGTTGTTAAATACAAATAAATGCCGGAGAGGGAAAGTAATGTATGGAGTAAGAACAATAAAAGAAATACTATTTAAAAGACATTATCTGGTATTGACCCTGGTATTGGTGCTGGTCGCAGTCCTTGCTCTTTCTTCGGCATCCTGTACATCCGGTGAAACAACTTCTGCCAGTCTAACAGTTGCGGTTACCCTTCTTCCCCAGGCTGGATTTGTTAAGGCTATTGGTGGTGACAGGATTGATGTTATAATTATGGTGCCGCCGGGGGCTTCGCCTCATACTTATGAAGTGACTCCCGACCAGATGGCCCGGTTATCCAGGGCTAAAATGTATGCTAAAGTGGGTTCGCCGGTGGAGTTCGAACTAGCCTGGATGGACAAGCTTATCGCGGTTAACAGTTCCATGCTGGTAGTCGATTGCTCTAAGGGCATCCAGTTGATGGAAATGGGTGAAGAACCTCATGAGAACGAAGCAGAGGACGAAAGCGGACATACACACGCTGGCGCTGATCCGCATATCTGGCTTTCGGTGGAAAATGTTAAAATAATGGTTCAGAATATTTGTGATGGGCTGGTGCAGGTGGATAGCTCCAATAAGTCCTATTTTGAAAAGAATTGTGCCGATTACCTGGAAAGCCTTACCGGTCTGGATGCAGAATTGGCCTCCGATTTGGAGAATGTAAAGAACCGCAGCTTTTTGGTCTTTCACCCGTCTTTCGGCTATTTTGCCAGAGATTACAACCTGTCCCAGATTGCAGTCGAGCAGAACGGCAAGGAACCCGAGGCTGATTACCTTATCCGCTTAATTAAAGAGGCCAGAGAACATGATATCCGTGTCGTCTTCGCATCACCTCAGTTCAGTACAAAAAGCGCCGAATCAGTGGCTGGAGAAATAGGCGGCAAGGTGGTCATTATCGACCCCCTGGCCGAAGATTTTCTTGAAAATATGCGAAATATTAAGTCGGCAATGAAACAGGCAATGCAGTAAATCAGTATGGAAGAAATCGAAATAATCAAACTTCAGGATATCAGGGTGAGTTACGGGGATCTTTTGGTGCTGGAAGATGTCAGTCTTTCCGTCCTCCGGTATGATTTCCTGGGCATCATCGGCCCTAACGGCGGCGGCAAGAGCACGCTGTTGAAGCTGTTGCTCGGGCTGGTGAAACCGCTTTCCGGTTCCGTAACGATTTTTGGGAAGCCTCCCGAACAGGTGCGCAACCGGATAGGTTATGTATCTCAGCGCCCTGACTTTGACCGGGAATTCCCGGCCAGTGTCTGGGATGTGGTGATGATGGGGCGTTATTGTAATGCCGGCCTCTTCCATCGTTATAACCGGAAGGATAAAAACGCAGCCGAAAAAGCGCTGGTTCGCGTGGGTATGCAGGACTCCCGCGATAAGCAGATCGGAAGTCTTTCCGGCGGACAGCAGCAGAGGGTTTTTGTTGCTCGTGCGCTGGTCGCCGAACCCGAACTGCTTCTCCTGGACGAGCCCACCGCCAGTGTAGATCCCACCATGCAAAAAGAATTCTATGATATGCTGGCAGAGTTAAAGAGTAGCCTGACTATCATCATGGTTTCCCACGATATAGGCGCGGTCTCTGTCTATGTAGACAAGATTGCCTGCTTGAATCGCACACTCTACTATCATGGTTCTAAAGAAATTACGCCGGAAGTACTGGAAGCGACCTACAAATGCCCGGTACAGTTGATCGCTCACGGCGCAGTGCCGCACCGGGTCTTGAAGGAGCACTGAAGATGCTGGAAGTTTTACAGTATGAATTCATGCGCAATGCGTTGATAGCCGGTCTTCTGGCAGCGGTTGCCTGTGGAATCGTCGGCGTTTACGTGGTCGTCAAAAAGATAGTCTTCATCAGCGGCGGTATAGCCCACACTTCTTTCGGCGGAATAGGTCTGGGTTATTTCCTGGGAATAAACCCGATCCTGGGGGCTTTGTTGTTTTCTCTGGCTTCCGGTCTGGCGATCGGAGGAATAACCCGTAAAACCAGGCTTCCGGCCGATACAGCCATCGGCGTTCTCTGGGCAGCAGGTATGGCTCTCGGAATCATCTTTATTAGTCAGACGCCCGGCTATGCGCCTGATTTGATGAGCTATCTTTTCGGCAATATCCTGACCGTACCGTTTCAGGATATTCTGATGATGCTGGCACTGGATGCAGTTATCATCGTAATCGTCGTTGCCTTCTTTAAAGAGTACCTGATTATCTCCTTTGATGAAGAGTATGCTACCGCTATCGGTATGCCGGTAGAAAAGCTTTATCTTTTGCTGATGGCCCTGATTGCCCTGACCGTGGTGGTCCTCATCCGGGTTGTTGGAATGATTCTGGTTATCGCCCTGCTGACCTTTCCGGCTGCCATGGCGCGGCAGTTTACCCATGATCTGAAAACCATGATGTTTTTATCTGTTTCATTCGGTTTTTTATTCACTCTGGGTGGTCTGTGGCTTTCTTATGTGCTGAAACTGCCCTCAGGCGCCACTATCATCCTCCTGGGCGGGATTGTTCTCGCTATTACATATGCGATTACCAGGCTGCGCCTGAGAAGAAAAATGCTGACCTCTAATGGTTGAAATCTCCCGGACTTCCCACCCCACCGTGATCCCCACCTGCACAGGCTTGGGAGATATGGCTTTTATGGTTTGAACAGTTTATCGGGCCAGTTATCCCAGAAAGCATTGTTGCCGCAATAAAAAGGCATTATGAGAAAACAGGGCATATGATTCAGCCAAAAAATGCTTGATTAAAGAGCATCCATCTGGTTGTGCGGATGTTAATAAATTATGCTTAAAGTGTGAATATTGTATGAAAACCTCACTGAAGAATTGATCAGCAAGCCTGCCTTAGTAGTAAAGGCAGGCTTTTTTTTGCTGTAGCTAAACCAAGCGGATAGATCCTGTGCGGTTAGAGCGGACTATTCCAGAACCCGGGTAATCGTTCCGGCACCAACCGTTTTACCCCCTTCCCGGATAGCGAAGCGCAGACCTTTTTCCATGGCAATCGGATAGATCAACTCAATTGAAGCTTTAATGTTATCACCCGGCATGACCATTTCGATTTCCTGCGGCAGATTCAAAGTCCCGGTAATATCAGTAGTCCCTATAAAGAACTGTGGCCTGTATCCCGTAAAGAACGGAGTATGCCGGCCGCCTTCCTCTTTACTCAGGACATAAACCTCAACTTCAGCCCTGGTATGGGGCCGGATTATAGCCTGAGCCGAGATGACCTGTCCGCGTTCAATATCGGTCCTTTCCACTCCTCTTAACAAAGCCCCCACAGCATCACCCGGCTCGGCTGTATCCAGCAGTTTATGGAACATTTCCAGACCGGTAATCACCGTTTTTTTCGGTTCATGACACAGTCCGATGATTTCAACTTCATCGCCAACTTTCACAGTGCCTCTCTTTATTTTGCCGGTGGCAACTGTACCCCGGCCTTTGATGCTGAAAACATCTTCCACCTCCATCA
>CAYLVC010000055.1:10893-12240 GCA_964387005.1 uncultured Dehalococcoidales bacterium
CCGGTGGCAACTGTACCCCGGCCTTTGATGCTGAAAACATCTTCCACCTCCATCAGGAAGGGCTGGTCCTTGGGTCGGACCGGATCAGGTATGTATTCGTCTACTGTCTGCGTCAGCTTGAGAATCGGGCCGCACCACTGACAATCCGGCCGGCCGCAGCCGCACTCCAGGGCTTTCAAAGCAGAAATTCTGGTTATCGGCACACGGTCGCCAGGGAACCCGTTCCTGGATAATAGATCTCGGATTTCAACTTCAACCAGTTCGAGCAGTTCTTCATCTTCCATCATGTCACATTTATTCAGGGCTACCACCATGTAAGGGACTTCCACCTGATGGGCCAGCAGAACATGTTCCCGCGTCTGTGGCATGGGACCGTCTGGAGCACTGACAATAAGAATCGCTCCGTCCATCTGGGCGGCGCCGGTAATCATGTTCTTAATGTAATCGGCATGTCCGGGGCAGTCTACATGGGCATAATGCCTTTTGGCGGTTTCATATTCGATATGAGAAATCGCGATGGTAAGACCCCTGGCCTTCTCTTCCGGGGCAGCATTGATGGCATCATAAGGTGTATACTCTGTGGCGCCGACCTTATTTTTAGATAAAACCAGAGTGATAGCTGCGGTCGTTGTGGTTTTGCCGTGTGCGACATGCCCAATGGTGCCCACATTAACATGCGGTTTATTTCGTTCAAATTTTCTCTTGGCCATTGTTTTCTCCCTTTTCTTTGTACGTTATTAATTGAACCCCGGCTTTCAGACTTGAATTTCGCTTAAGTGTTCGGCTGATGGGCTATTTTTTGGCGTAATTCCTGAATCCAGTCCAGTTCGGCTTTATATGACGTAATATAGCTCCGGTAAATCATTTCCCAGATAATATTCTCTCTGCGGCTGCGCGACGGATTAATGTTAGTCCCGCGGCGTTCCTGTTCTTGCCGCAGCTTCAACTTCATGTTGATCTCGAACTCGTATTTGGCGATTATTTCATCCAGTTCGGGGTCAGAAAGCTGATTCGACCATGCTAACTGGACGAGGAATTTTTTTCTGATTTCAGGCAATTCAGGGTCAGCACGCAGCCACTCGCGCAAGACCTGCAAGCCTTTCTCCTGTATACTGTATATTTTGCGGGCTGGCAATTGTTCTTGCATTACAATTTCATTAGTGACCAGCCCTTCTTTGTGCATCTGTACCAGAGCGGTGTAGATTTGATTGTTGTTGCCCGACCAGTAAAAAACATCAGAATCTTCCATCAATTTCTTTAGTTCGTACCCTGTTACCGGTTTCCAGCTTAAAAAACCCAAAATAGCAAATTTAATGTCCATATTTCCCCTTCCAATAAATCAATAAT
>CAYLVC010000056.1:0-6833 GCA_964387005.1 uncultured Dehalococcoidales bacterium
GACCGCACCTCAGGCAACCACTACCCCTCCGGCTGCTGCCAAACCCATCGAATTAAGGTTCGCTACCTTCATTCCCCCTACCGATGTATATGCTGTCACCCTGGGAGAATGGGCCAAAGAGCTGGAGCAGCGCACCAATGGCCAGATCAAGGTCACCTTTTACCATGGTCAGTCCCTCTTGAAAGTTCCTGAACTTCTGGACGGCGTAGCTTCGGGCACAGCCGATATGGCCTTTATGTTTGCCGGGGCTTTCCCGGACCGCCTGCCGCTGTCCCAGATTATGGGTCTGCCAACCATGATCTTCAATGACTCGTCTCAAAGCTGCCAGACCTGGCTTGCCCTTCATAACAAGTACAAAGAACACCAGGACGAATACACCAAAGCTGGCGTTAAAGCCCTCTGGTTCCAGATGCCGGGACCCAACCAGATCGAAGGCAACGTCAAAATCGAAACCCTGAAAGACCTTAATGGTGTCAAAATTGCTGTGGATGTCCGCGAAGAACTGGAAGCCTTCAAACTTCTCGGTGCGGTGCCTGTGATCATGGCCGGCGGAGAAAAATACGTTTCTTTGCAAACCAACGTAATCTCTTCCTCCACCCAGAATTTCAACGGCTCCAAAACCTGGAAGACCTTTGAAGTAACCAAATACTATACTGAGAATGTGGATATCAGCTACCGGAACTGTCCTACCATTATCAACCTGAACACCTATAACAGCTTCCCGGCCGACGTTAAAAAGATTTTCGATGAAGTGAGCGACGGACTCACCTGGACCAAACGCGCCGCTGAGGCCTATGATCAGAGCAATATGAAAATCAGGCAAGAAGTCGAAGATTACCATGTAGCCGCAGGTCACCCGCCCATTTTTAAACTGCCTGACAGTGAAAAAGCCAAATGGCGTGAAATGGTTCAGCCGGTCATCGATTCCTGGGTAAAAGGAGTTGAGGACAAAGGGCTGCCCGGAAAAGCCATGATGGCCGACCTGGAAACCTTTGCCCAGCAGTACAAATAAGTTTTGTAACGGGAGCCGTGACCTGGAATTATCCCGAACCATGGCTCCCCTTTTCTTCCCCTGGATTTACTGATCCCTGCGGCTCCCGCAGCAGCGGGAGCCCGCTTATAGCCTGGATAATGTAATATAGCTATTCCGGTAGCCAATTTTTTTAAGGAACATTCGCCATGAGTGCTGCAAAACAGACCGCCTCCGACAGACCGGTGGTATTTCTGGCTTATCTGCTGGCCAAGCTGGTTTATTCCATCAGCCGGGGGCTTTCCGTCCTTTCGATGGTGGCAACCGCCGCTATGATGCTCCTGATAGCGGCTGATGTTTTTATGCGCCGGGCGTTCAATTCCCCCATTTTCGGGGCCTTCGATGTCATTAAAGTCCTGCTCGTCATCACCGTTTTTTGCGCCGTATCCTGCGTTATGATATCCAAAGAACATGTTATCGTTGACAGCCTCACCCGCCTGTACCCTGCCAGAATGAAAAAAATAGCCGGAGCGGTCGTGCACTTGTTGAATATGGCAATCCTGGGGGTTATCTCCTGGCAAAGCTTTAGCTACGCTCTGGCAATGTGGAAGGTGGGAGAAAAACTGGTGCTGCTCAAAATACCCATCACGCCCTTCATACTTGTGGTGGCTCTGGGCTACGCCGTCTTCTTTCTGGTGGTACTGGTGCAGTTCATCCTCACCCTGGCCGGCATCGAGGAGAAAACCCGTCCGGCGCAATATTCCGGTGGGGTGACTGATGGATAACATTAGCCTTGGTATACTTTTTACCGGAATATTGTTGGTACTGATAATCCTTTTCAGTATGCCTGTAGGGTTGTCCATGGCGCTGGCCGGAGCTGCCGGCATCTATTTCATTGCCGGACCCCAGCCGCTCTTCAATGTTATTTCCCAGTCCCCCTATACTACCGCCTCCGACTATGTTTTCACTGTGATACCCATGTTCGTCCTGATGGGCTGGCTGGCAGCGGAAAGCCAGATCAGCAGCGATATGTTTATCGCTATCAACAAGTGGATCGGCTGGGTGAGGGGCGGCCTGGCAATGGCTGTCAGCCTGGCCTGTGCCGCTTTCGGTGCAGTCTGCGGCGACTCGATCACCACCGCTGTCACCATGACCTCCATCGCCCTGCCTGAGATGCGCAAGAACCATTACAGCGACCGCCTCTCAACCGGAATACTGGCCGCCGGCGGCAACCTGGGCTTTATGATACCCCCCAGCATCGCTTTTATTATCTATGGCATCATTACCGAGACTTCCATCGGCCACCTCTTCGTAGCCGGTATTCTGCCGGGAATTCTGCTCGCCATCGCCTTTTGCCTCGCCATCTATGCCATCTGCCGGTTTAATCCCCTGGCCGGGCCTGCCGGTCAGCGAACGCCTCTGCGCCAGGCTTTCAGAGTACCGGTCGGTACCTGGCTGATGGTGTTTTTGGTCCTGGTGGTTTTGGGCGGAATCTATAGTGGTGTCTTCACACCCACAGAGGCAGGCGGCGTAGGCGCTTTCGCTACCCTGGTCTTCGGTCTGGTTACCCGCCGTCTCAACAAGAACCGCATTAAGCATTCCCTGGTCAACACCATGAAGACCACCGGCATGATCTTTATCCTCATCATCGGAGCCATCATCTTCAGCCGCATGCTGGCCTTGAGCACCGTCCCCTTCGCCCTCACCGATCTCATAACAGGCCTGGAGGTCAACCGTTATGTTGTCCTGGTTCTGATGCTGGCCGTCTTTATCATCATGGGATTCTTCCTGGATATTATGTCTATTCTGCTTATTATGCTGCCGGTCATGACACCTGTAGTCCAGAGTCTGGGTTTCGACCTGGTCTGGTTTGGCGTCCTGGTCATCGTCACCGTCCTGATGGGCCAGATCAGCCCTCCAGTGGGAATCGTGGTCTTCGCCGTGGCTGGAGTAGCCCGGGATGTCCCCATGATGGAGGTTTTTAAAGGCTCTCTGCCTTTCCTCTATACTATGGCCATATGCCTCATAATCCTGATCGCTTTCCCTGTAATTTCCCTGCTTTTGCCCCGCATGATGTCCGGTGGATAATGTCCGCCGGAGATTGAATAACCTTGTAGAAAGACCACCCTGCTCTCCTGCAAAATTGACGAGTCTGAATCGGCGTGTTAAATTTGAATGTATCGACTCCCTGCCCGGTTGAACCGGACCATCTTCATATCTGCCGGACAGCCGGGCGTCATGCCGGTTGAATTTTTCGTGACAGCAAGGAAGGTCTCTCATGGATGCTAAACTACCGTTTTCCGGGACTGTAAAAGAATATACCCTGGAAAGTTTTACTATTGACGACAACCAGAAGGAAATTCCGGACTATAAGTATGTCTGGAAATACAACAGCCACAATAATCTATCCGAAGTAAGTCACTACGACTCAAATAATCAACTGGTGGAAGTTAGCCGTTATACCTATGATGACCATCAAAACCTGCTGGAAATTACCGTGAATGATGCCGAAGGTGAAGAAAAACAGAGTATTGTTTATCTATATAAAGAGGGTAAACTGGACCAGGTCGTCAATACCGCCAACAACAGCCGGAAGATAACGAATTATGATGATTTCGGCAATCCGGTGGAAGAACAGAATTACCAGAGCCCGGACTCCCCGCCTTCCATTACGAATTACATAAACCAGTATGATCAGGGCAACAGGCTGGTTGAAAAACGGGCCATCTTACCCCTAGCGAATTCGGATTGGATAAGCACATACAAGTATAACAGCCGGGGATTGTTGATTGAAGAAACCCGGACAAGAAACAAGGCAGTTTCAATCGTGCTGCATACTTATAACGACAAAGGCGACCTCATTTTGAGTGAGCATAATCCCGGTGAATTTCATAGCGAAACGGTCAAAAAAGAAATTATCTATGATAACCATAATGATATTGTCGAAATAAAGGACTATCGCAAGGGCTGGTGCTATAATAATCTCGATGACAGGTTTGTATTAACCGCCGTTTCCCGCTATTCTTATATCCGTTAATTTGAATTTGATATTTCTGTAAAAACAGGTTCGAAAATAACCGGATTGACTTCCGGGATTGACAGGCTGAAGCGTAAAACCGCCCGGAACCCGGATTTTTCTCAAGAGGAGGCTGGATATGATAGCAGTTACAGGCGCCGCAGGCAAGCTGGGAGGCCGGGTGGCTGCCCGCCTGGCAAAGCTCGGAATCAGGCAGCGACTTATCGTCCGAGATCCTGCTCGCGCCCCTAATTTGCCCGGTGCAGAAGTTGCCTGTGCCTCTTCTTATGGCGATCCGTCAGCCATGGGACGTGCCCTCGCCGGAGTAGATACTCTCTTGCTGGTTTCAGCCCGCGATAAATTCGGCATCCTGCTGATGAGCGCACTGAAGAAAGAGACGCCTCCCCCCTATGACCGCCTCCAGCAGCACTTAACAGCCATTGACTCCGCCGCAGCAGTCGGAGTTAAACGCATCGTCTACCTTTCCGTTATCAACCCGGTGGCGGACGCCACGTTTATCCTGGCCAGAGACCACTACTATACCGAAGAACACATCCGGGCCATCGGCATGCCCTTTACCTTCCTGCGAATGAGCCTGTACACCGATAATGTACCGCTGGCCGTGTCAGCTGATGGCGTTATCCGCGTACCGGCCGGGGAAGGACGTGCGGCCTGGGTTACCCGCGATGACATCGCCGATGTTGTCGTAGCTGTCCTGACCCAGGAGGGACATGAGGGACAGGCTTATGATATTACCGGCCCCGAGGCTCTCACCCTGGCGGAAACTGCCGAAAGACTGTCTGTCGCCACCGGACGCCAGATTACCTACCGGATGCAGACTCCCCATGAAGCCCGCACGCTGCGGACCACCAGCCGTCTCGACCGGTTCGAAGCCGAGCGCAGGGCTGTCACCGGAAGCGGCCTGAGCGACTACGAGGTTGAAGTCATGGTCACCCATTTCCTGCAAATAGCTGCCGGTGAACTGGCCAATGTCAACGATACCGTTCCCCGCCTGACCGGTCACACTGCCCAATCGCTGGCTGAATTCCTCCAACTGCATCCGGAAAGCTATCAACATCTGCTCACCCTTAAATAGCATCACATTTCACCCGTAAACCCAGGATGATAATGCAGGACATTGAATACATCCTCATAGAAGGTTATGGACTGCCTTTCATCAAAAACACTTTCATAAACCGCATCATACCGGATTTGACAAACCGGATATTACTGTGTTAGAATCCCTCCAAATTCAAGATTTTCTTATACGAATTCCATTAGTAATATCCCAAAACGATGAACTATTATGTTTTTTCGGAAAGAGGCTTAAACCAGAAAAACGGTTTCTCTTGTTGCTGGCAGTTTTGTATAAGTATAAATAGGAGGCTGTTATGAAAGCTGCTGTTTGTTATGAATACGGCAAACCACTGGTAATAGAAGAAGTTGATATGGACCCGCCTAAAAGGGGTGAAATCAAGGTCCGCCTGGCTGCGACAGCCATCTGCCACAGCGATATACGGCAAGTCCGGGAGAGCCGCAGCGGGAACCCTTTGCCGCCGGTGCCCTTTGTATCCGGTCATGAATGCGCCGGTTATGTAGAAGAGCTGGGAGAGGGTGTAACAAGCTCTGTCAAACCTGGTGACCCGGCAGTTGTGGCGCACATGGCATATTGCGGGAGATGCTTCTATTGCCGCACCGGACGTCCCCATCTATGCAATTTCGAGTTTTTGCTGGACAGGGAAAGCCGCATCCGCAATAAGCACGAACAATACCTGGGCCCGGTTATCGGTATAGCCGGTTTCGCCGAATATGTCATTGTTGACGAGTCCCAGGTAATCAGGATCCCTGCTGATATGCCGATGGACCGGGCAGCACTCCTGGCCTGCGGCGTCATTACAGGATTCGGGTCGGTGGTCAACCGTGCCAGGGTAGAACCTAACAGCAGCGTGGTTGTCATTGGTACAGGGGGTATCGGGCTGAATGCCATACAGGGAGCCTTCTTTGTGGGCGCAAACCCCATAATTGCCGTGGATGTTGTTGACAGCAAACTGGAGGCGGCACGGGCCTTTGGCGCCACCCACACCATCAATTCCAAAAAAGAAGACCCTGTTAAGGTTGTCAAACAACTAACGGACGGACGCGGGGCAGATTATATTTTTGTGGCCGTCGGCAGCAATTCGGCTTTGGTCCAGGGATTCTGGATGTCCGGGCCACGCGGGATGACAGTCATTATAGGCTTACCTTCCATGTCGGAAGCAACGCTGTCTCTTCCCATACATGCCTTTGTCAAAGATGAACGGGTAATTGCCGGAGGTTATATGGGATCGACCAACCTCTCAGTGGATATTCCCCGGCTGGTCTCTCTTTACCAGTCAGGACGCCTGAAGCTGGATGAACTTATCACCCGGCGGTATCCCCTGGAAAAAATCAACGAGGCCATAGAATCCGCAGAAAAAGGAGAGGCCCTGCGCAACGTGATCATGTTTTAGAAGAGCCGGGAATATCATCCTTGATGAGGTCATGAAAGATATACCACTGGTCTGCGAAAATCGCCGCCATCTCTGCCAGTTTATATATGGTTTGCTGGGTAAGTTCCCTGGCGTCTTCGTCCGGATTGCCCGCTGACTCAAACTGTACCGGTTTGCAGGCAATACCGTGGAACTTAGTGTTGGTGGAGCGGATCAAGCCGCAGGGAATAACCTTTGCACCCGTCCTTAAAGCCATGACCGCCATGCCGCTGGGCACCCTGAAATATTTGTTCCCGAATTTCACCGGTATGCCCTTTTCATATACACGGCCTTCGATCATCAACGCCACGATTTCATTACGCTTCAAGGCATTCAACAT
>CAYLVC010000056.1:6933-12237 GCA_964387005.1 uncultured Dehalococcoidales bacterium
GGATGGGCATAGCGGAGAATGTCTACAATGAATTTGTAATAGTTCTGCAAACCCCGGCGGGCGTTCTCTATCACTTCCGGAGAATCAGTCTCCCGGCACAGAACGGCAGCAATGCTCCTGGTCATATTGCGGCGTCCCCGCGGCCACAGGTAAAATGCTGCATATCCCAGGGCTCCGGCAAATGAATAGCTGGTAAAAGCGGGCAGATTGCCGATGATAAAACTTAATGCTGTCAGGAAGTAGTACAAATCTCTAAGTGCCCCGCTTTAGCCGGATGATTTTTCGGTATGTCAAAGGTCTGTCCGGTTCCTTTTGAACCGGCTATTCGATATTATAATCATCTTGCCGAATTGTCAATTTTCTATCAATTTATTCGGCAGTAATACATGAGAAGGATGGAGCGGATCGTGGTAGATAGCCTGGTCGGCAATTCTTAACGATACGCCTGTTGCCAGCGGCTCGCCGCTGCCTGTATTCCGCGCAAAACGAGGATGTGCCCCGCTGGAAACCTGAAGCCTTATACGGTGGCCCCGCCTGAAACAATAAGCCGCAGGCCACATCTCGATATCAACCTTGATTACGCCATCCTTTCCTGGCAGAAAACAGCCGGGCTTCAACCGCCTTATACCGTCACTTATGTTGATCGATTTGCCTGAAGGGAAAACATCGCATAACCGCACAAAAAAATCAGTGGTGTCCAGGCTGGAATGTACATAAAGAACAGCCTGCACCGGACCTATCGCTTCCAGATCCCGGTCGAGCACCGCCCCGGTATAGACCAGCACGTCCGGCCTGGCTTCAAGGCCCCGGTTGTCCTTCTGCCCGGCATCACCGCCCATCAGTGCTCCTCCCACGTTTGGTGTGGGATCAGCCGGGTTGTAGCGGTAACGGTCAGCCTCAGTTGCCGGCGGCAACCCGGGGGCAAGTCCACCCTCTGGCTGCAAATACCAGGCCTGTGGCCCGTAACCGGGCGGAGGCCATTCCGTGAAATCACGCCATGCCTTCAGACCCATCACATAGAGACGGACAGGTTTTTTCCTCAGCAGACTGGTGTCGCCAAACAGCTGCGCTCTCAGCCAGGAAATGGACTCACGCAGGCTGCCACTGATCTGAATTCCCGGGCTGACATGCGACCAGGGACCGATCATCAGAAAAGGAGCCCGCCCTGCGTTCTTAAGGACGGCATAATCCTTCATCATTCCAGGAAGAAAAATATCGTACCAGCCTCCCACCATACTAACCGCCGCCCCGGTATCGCCAACCGCACTGTTCTGCTCTGAAAACTCCCACCACCTGTCACCTGTTTCGCAGTGTTCCAGTAATTCACGCCAGAACTGCACCCTTTGGCCTATCACCAGTGTGTCCGCCTCGCACAGCGGCAGGTGCTTAAAGGTCGGTTTGACCTTCGGTCCGGCAAATATGGATACTGAGTCACCGAGCGGTGATTTTTCCTGGTTGCAGATAACGAAATTCCAGGTAATGCACAATGAAAGAGCGAAAGACCCGCCGGGATAAATCAAACCGCGGACATCGGAGGCAGCGATTCGCACCGCCAGCGCTTTCAGTTCGGGACCGGCATCCCGGGCAATTGCCCACGCGCAATAACCGGAATAGCTTGCACCCGAAACGCCAAAAACTCCCGGAAACCAGTCCTGCTTCTTCAGCCATTCAATGGTAGCGAGACCATCAGCCTGTTCATCCCGGAAAGGAGTAAAATAACCGCCCGAACCGTATGTTCCCCGGCAGCTCTGAAGCAGCACCTGAAAGCCCCTCTCGGCCAGCAGGCGAGCTTCCAGGGCATTAAGCCTTGTCCTGCCATAGGGACAGCGAATGAGTATTACAGGGGCTTTGACGGTACCGCGCGGATAATAGCGGTCAGCCAGAAGCACTGCCCCATCCGGCATAGGCACTCCCAGCGCCCGTTCCACAGCCACGTTGTGAGTTACAGCCGGCGGCAGCCTCAGAATGCCTCCGGCAATTCGACTGACGATACTCATCCGGCCTCCTTCTGAAAAAGGAGCATACTGTTATTATACCAGAATGATATTTTGCCATGTCTTATTATGTAAAGTATTTTTAAATCAAAGCTCTTCCGGGCAATATGTCAGTATCATTCCGCTGAACAGCAAAACCCGGTCTGCCAGGAACAATCCAACCCTTAGACTGGCTTTGTTAGCGAATCAATTTGATGGTCACACCGACAGAAAGTCCTGCCCATGCCCTGTCTGCCGTGAGCGCGGCTGCTCCCAGCATCTTAGCCAGGCTCAAGCAAGCCCGGTCGCCTGAAGAAATGCCCAGGTCTTTAGTAGAAGGACGGAGTAATCCTGCTTGATAGGACTGTTCTTCATCAAAAGGCACAATCTCCAGCCCAAGTGGTTGTAAAGCCTGACGAACCGCCTTCTCCGGCATGCCTGCATCGCAAAGTTTGGCGATTACCTCGGACAGGTTGACTGCGCTGATAACTCCATCAGGAAGGGTTTCAGTCACAATATCGGCGCCTGGTTCTCCGTTGAGAAGCGCCAGCAAGGCTGAAGCGTCTATTACTGTTTTAGGCACGGGCTGCCTCTTCCCGCCGTTCTTTGATCAGTTCCTCGGATAAGCTGCGTCCCTGGGGGATATAGCGTCTCAGCAGGGCTTGTGACCGTGCTACCGCCTGACACGTGCTTATGACTCTAATCTCGCCATCTTCAAGCATTAGAAGTACCTCATCTCCGGGTTGGAGTCCAAGGGCCTTCCTGTATGCGGCAGGAATTACCAACCTGCCACCTTCTTGTATCTTTGTCTTCATCGGCTAACCTGCCATTTTTGCATTATTATACCATGTTCTGGGTATTATGGCTAATAATGTTTCGAGGCACAATGCCATTATATTGATGCCCAATCATTCTTCGAAATCCTTGAAACAGTTTTAGATACCGTCGGTTACGATTTTTACAACTTCAGGGACTTCATACCTGCGGAATGTTCGAATATCATACCAGAATGATATTTTGCCAGGTTTTTAGTAGAATACCATCAGATGGTTGTAATAACGCCCTGTGAAAATCCGGCTGATATTCCCTGCAGGCCTCAGGGCTGGGAAATTTGTTAAAAGGAAAAATCAGTATGGAAGAGATCATTATATCCCCTGTAAAAATTGAGCAGATCCCTGCAATCGGTGAACTTTTAGGGAAAGCCTATGCCGGCAATCCTGTGCATGTTGTACTATTCGGGAAAGACAATTTCATCAGCAACGAGCGAATGTTTAAACCCATGTTGAATCGCAGGAAGGGCGATTTGTTCACAGCCGAATTGGGAGGCGTGATCGTAGGAACTATCGGCATGGAAAAGCACCCGAAACCTTTTTCTCCAGAATCACAGCCACCACAATTTACACCAGAATCGTTGTTGACATCGGAAGCGGTTATCGCTCGTTTACATGAACGGAGTCTGATATGGCAAAAAATGGAGTTGAAAGAGAAGCATTACCACTTCGGGCCGGTGGCTGTTTTGCCACAATTTCAGCATAAAGGCATCGGGAACAAAATGATGGAGTACTGCTGCCGTATCCTGGACCGTGAAGCCGAAGTTGGTTATCTGGAAACGGAGGGTTATGATAACTTGAGATTCTACAGCAAATTCGGTTTTAAGGCAATAAATGAAATCCCCTTATTCGGGGTTCCCGCCTTTTTTATGAAACGCCTGCCTTTGCCTGTATAGAAACCATATCAGCAGCCGTAAACTTGAGTTCTCCCGTCACTAGTAGCATAATATATTTATGTTCACTCATTGACAATCCAGTAATTTTGGAACTAAATATTGAGGTATTTAAGCTCCTGCAACAATCCTGCAACCCCTTTAAAAAATCACCCGCTTCTTCCTTCAGTCTTAATATCCGGCAGGTATTGATAGCGCAAACAGGCAAAATATATAAATATATGAGGAAATGAATGGTAAAAAGAAATGTAAACTTTAATCCCGGCCCGGCGGCTATACCGCTGGATGTACTTAAGATCGTGCAGGAAGAACTACTCGATTACAAAGGTACAGGGCTGTCGATTCTGGAGAGTTCCCATCGCGCCAAAGAATTCGAAGCCGTCAATGACCAGGCAATCGCCCTGGTGTGTGAACTGTTTGGGCTGGGTACTGATTACCAGGTACTGTTCCTGGGCGGCGGCGCCTCCACCCAGTTCGCCCTGATACCCATGAACTTTATCGGCGACGGCCAGTCAGCCGCCTACGTGGATACCGGGGATTTTGCGGCAAAAGCCATGAAGGAATGCAATATCGTGGCTAAAGCTCACCTGGCTTTCTCCTCCAAAGAGGAAAAATACCGCCGCATTCCGAAGATGAGTGAAATCAAGTACCCTGACGATGTGGCCTATCTCCATATATGCACCAACAATACCATCGAAGGCACTCAATACCAGGAGATTCCGGAAACCGGAAAGATTCCCCTTGTTGCCGATATGTCTTCGGATATTGCTTCCCGCAGGAGGGATTTCAAAAAATTTGCGCTTTTCTACGCCGGAGCACAAAAAAACCTCGGCCCGGCCGGTGTAACAATGGTGGTCGTTCGCAACGATTTCCTGGCCACTGCCAAAAAAGGCCTTCCTACCATGTTCAGCTACAAGACCCACGCAGACAACAAATCAATGCACAACACCCCGCCTGTCTTCGGCATTTATATCCTGAAACTGGTATTGGAATGGATTAAAAGCCAGGGTGGTCTCGAAGCTGTTGAGAAGAAAAATATAGCCAAGAAAGACTTGCTCTACGGAGCCATTGACGCTTCATCGGATTTCTATAAAGGCTGCGCCGAAAAAGACAGCCGGAGCTGGATGAATGTCACCATGCGGTTGCCCACTGAAGAGCTTGAGAAAAAGTTCATCGCTGATGCCGAAAAAGAAGGCTTGTTAGGTCTTAAAGGCCACCGCTCCGTCGGAGGCATCCGCTTCTCGATTTACAATGCGGTTTCCCTGCAAGATATCCAGAAGACCGTCGCTTTTATGGAAAAATTCCGCAAGTCCGCCTGAATCCGAACCATACAAAAGCCGGCTTTGCTGAATTAATCAAACTTTGAATAGATTGAAAAACAGCCCCCGTTAGCAGTTAACGGGGGCTGTTTTTATGAGTTCTGTTTAGTTAAAGTCTAAGACTTTCTGACGAATTTCTGTATCATCCTGGTCTTCCTTGTAGCCAGGAAGGGTGTTCCCCTTTGCATTCCCATCACTTCGCAGACGAAGATGCTGCCCTGCGAGTCTACGGCTATGGCATGCAATGTTATGAAGAGGGGATCTTCCTTGGTCCGCCCTTCATTGCCCC
>CAYLVC010000057.1:0-2278 GCA_964387005.1 uncultured Dehalococcoidales bacterium
TACCATTTCTCCGACCAGGTTGATCAGGTTGTCCAGGAGCTTGACATCAACCCTGACCGTTTCAGCGGTTTGAGACGACTTTTTAGCCGCTGCTGCCGGGGGTTCTCCCCTGGCTGGCTGAGCGGGCTTCTGTGCGGCAGCAGACGGTTGGTTTGTTTCTGCCTCCGTATCAGCGACGGCTGCGGGGTTTTTCATCGCATCAATCGTAACTGCGGTAACCTCAGATACTGAATTTACGGCATTTTTCAAGGCCAATGCATCCGTCGAACATACCAGGATCAACTCCAGTTCAGACCCGACTTTCCCGCTTTCTATGTCCTCTCTGGAAGGCTGGCTGTTGATGATTTCTCCCAGTTGACCCAGTTCTGATATCAACTGGAATTGTCGTACGGCTATCCAGGAGCTGTTATTGTCAATCGTGATCTTGATTTTATAAGAGTCATACCCCTTCTCCCGGGCCTGTTGTATCCTGCCGCTGTCTTCAGAGCTGACCGCGCCGGTTGTCTCAACCTGGCTTTTGTTCCCCTGGCATAAAGGTTCGTTGCTGGCAATTTTTTCCAGTTCTTCCGTTGCCGGGACTATATCAATACCCTCCGGTTCCTCGTCTGAAACCAGTATCTCGCGCAAAGACTTCAAAACGTCCAGCCCGTTTAACAGGGCATTGATCATTTCAGTGGTTATTTGCAGATTTCCGCTGCGCAGCTTGTCCAGCACCGCCTCCATGGCATGAGCCATTTTGGACATTTTTTCATACCCCAGCATCCCTGATGAACCCTTTAAAGTATGCGCTGCCCTGAATATCTCCTGTACGATCTCGGCTTTTATACCATTTTTCTCCAGCAGGATCAGGTCCTCATCCAGCAATTTCAGTTCTTCATCAGTTTCCTCAAGAAAAGCTGCCAGCTCTTCTTTAGAAATATCTTCGGATATTTTCATTTTTGCCTCCAGTCTTGTTTGTTATACCCGTCTGTTAGTGTCCGGCAATTCGCCCCCCAACAGTTGCCCGGACATTGTTTAGCCGGATTTCTAGCTTTTGCCTGCTGCTACAGGCTGGGCCTGGCTATTCTTGTTCTCTTTCATCACTTCCAGGGATTTAATGGCTATCACTTCCTGGTGAGAGAGAACACGGTCCATATCCAGCAGGATAACCAGCCGGTTGCTCAGCTTCACTATTCCCATCAGGTGTTCCAGGTGATCACCATTGAAAACGCTGGAAGCGGCTTCAATAGAATCAACCGGTATGCGTAAGACCTGGGCGACGGAATCTACGATCACGCCTACGTCCTGTCCTTTACAGCTGACAACCACTATTCTTGTATCTTTGTTGTGACCGATCCTGTTCAACTGAAACCGCTTGCGCAGGTCGACAATGGGTATGATCGAGCCCCTCAGATTGATCACTCCCTCCACCGAGGGCGGGGTCCCGGGTACCCGGGTAATGGGCTGAAGCTGAATGATTTCCCTTACCATAGTTATATCTACGGCATAAGACTCTTCCCCCAGATTGAATACCACCAGTTGTTTTTCTTCCACCGCTATCTTTTCTGCCATTTGAATCCTCCTTGTATTTCAAGCTTGTTATTTTATGTCAACCGTACAGTCGGTTTTTACCTCAGCTTTAACCCGTGACCCGGGCTTTTTGAGAATAAAGAGAACGAATGCAACCCCGCCTATTGCCACTATGGTGCAAAGCATCATTACTTCGAACAAGGTTGAAAAAGGCATACCGGTCAGGGCTGCCAGCGGGCTGCCCTGGCGGATGAGACCACCGATTTCCCGGTAGTCCGCACACACCCTGTTAGTGACAAATCCAAGTATCGACGGCACCAGTAACACCGCTGCCAGCGAACCCATGATCAGTCTGGCCTGTCGTCCTAATATTCTGTTATTTTCTTTCCCGGTTATTTTCAACATTTTCCCGCTCCGGATCAGTCTTATCAGCCATCTATTGCTGCTGGTTCTGGTACCATTCACTCATGAGGCCTTTAACTTCTTCAGCTTCATTCATAACTTCCTCGATGGATATCTCAGGCAGCGTTTTGATCAAACGGTCGAGGGGAGTCTCCTCGGCTTCCTCCACCTTGTTAAACAATGCAGAAAACAGGTTTTCCTTGCTTTCTTCTTCGCTGTCCTTTTTCTTTTCTTTTTCATCCCCGCCGGATGGCTTTTCCGCTTCCGGTGTAGCTGCGCCCGGCAGACCGGCAGCCGTTGCGCTGGCAAGAGCCGAGGCTGCGCTGGCCAGGGCCGAGGCGGCAGATGCATTGGCAGCGGCCGCATT
>CAYLVC010000057.1:2378-12157 GCA_964387005.1 uncultured Dehalococcoidales bacterium
CCGAGGCTGCGCTGGCCAGGGCCGAGGCGGCAGATGCATTGGCAGCGGCCGCATTTGCCGCCGCATTTGCGGTCGCTGTCACAGCCGCTTCAGCCGGGGTTGAACCGTCTGCCGCTCCTGGTAAAATCATATCCAGATCTTCGTCAGCAGCGGCTTCCACGGCCTTGACCGGTTGGGCTGCTGCCGTTTGAGCAGCAACCGGTTGACTATTGGCCTTTACCGGAGCTTTTGCCGGCGCAGGAGCCCGTTCTGCCGGTTTGGAATCCGTTTTTTTGTCAACTATGGGTAAGATGGCATCCAGCGAAATATCCTCTTCTAATTCCCCCCTGCCCTCGTTAACCTTTTCAAAAAGGCCGTCAACCACCTCTTCATCAACCGGATCAGCGGCAAGTGCCGGCTCTTTTATTCCCGGAGGTACAATAATCTCATCTTCAATCAAAGAACTGGCCGGTATGACCACCTTGACCGGGGTATCGCTCTCTATAATTTGCAATGAATCTTCAGACTGGAAAAACGGGTCTTTAGCCGGAGCAGCAGTTCCGGCTTTTTTTACCGCCTTTTCCCTGATATCTTTAACCGGCAGCCTGGCCGGGCCAGCCGGCTTGACTGTTTTCGCCGGTTTTTCCGGCCTGGCATTTTCTTCCAGTTTTATCAGGTCTTCCGGATTCTCGGCATCTTCTTTTCTTTTTCTAAAAAGAAACATATTCTATAATCTCCCCCGGGGCTGTTCCTGTTTCCCCGGCTGAAAAACCCCTGTTATCTAAAGTAACCTTCACGATACGCTTTTGAAAGGACTGCATATAATTCAAAAAAGCCGGACAATTTTTGTTCCTGTATGCGTTTCAAGACCTCGGTCCTCTGTTTGAGCTGGGAATATATCTGCTGCCTCTTTTCATAGGGAATGCCCCTTCTCATGGCCACTTTTTCTTCCAGCAGATAGGACTGGTTGGCTCCCCTGGCGTCGAAGGAATCATCCAGCGGCTTCCAGCGGAAAACCTCCATAAAAGAGAAGGCATCATTGATGGAATCATAACCGACTATTTCATTAATACTGGTGACCCGCCTGGCATTCTGCCCGTTGGGCAGTCTGACCTGCTGGGCAATTACCACCAGGTTAAGATTATCCACATATGATTTCGGAACACTGATGGGATTACCCGTCAGACGTTGAATCAGCTTGGTCACGGACGAAGCATGG
Organism: uncultured Dehalococcoidales bacterium; assembly: GCA_964387005.1. Taxonomy (GTDB): domain Bacteria; phylum Chloroflexota; class Dehalococcoidia; order Dehalococcoidales; family UBA3254; genus CAYLVC01. Next base: position 3,577 of record CAYLVC010000057.1, read on the forward strand.
AAAGTACTCATGCAGGCATGGCCGGTCTGCATGGCCTGGAAGGCGATGGCGCCTTCCGCACCACGGATTTCACCCACGATTATAATGTTGGGCCTTTGCCGCAGGGCTGCCTTAAGCAGGTCGAACATGGTCACACCGGAGGCCTCCGAGTTCTTCCCCCCTTCACGGGTGCAGCCTCTGATCCAGTTGGGATGAGGCACCTGAAGCTCCGGGGTATCTTCGATGCTGACGATCTTGGCTTCAGGTATGATAAAGGTGGTCAGGGCATTCATCAGGGTGGTCTTTCCTGAAGCGGTTTCACCTGAAATAAAGACATTCATCTGCTCTTGCAGCATAATGGAAAGATAAGCCGCCATTTCATAGCTCAATGAGCCGAACTGGATCAGCTCCAGGATGCTGATGGGCGTTCCTGAAAACTTTCTGATGGTGAAGTTGCTGCCCCTCTTGGAAACATCCGTGCCATACACAATATTAATACGGGAACCATCCGCCAGGGTGGCGTCCACGCAGGGATTACGGAAGGTTACAGGGTGCTTGATGCCGTCCGCCAGCTGGACCACATATTTATCCAGCTCTCCCTCAGTATCAAATGAAATGCCGGTGCGCAGACCGCCAAACACCTTGTGCTCAACGAAAATAGCACCCACTCCGGAGCAGGATATATCCTCTATATTAGGATCGCGGATAACCGGCTCAAGGACTCCCATGCCCAGCAGCTTGCGCTTGATGGCATAACGGATAGACTGGTATTGCACCGGGTCCATCACCAGCTTTTCGCCTCCACCTTTGTTGCTCCTGGTCAGCATAGCCATCAAGCTGCGGCCGCCAGCCTTTTTCTCCTTGTTTTTTCCATCAGGATTTTCAGCCGTAAGCAGCTTTTCCTTGTCCGCCGCATCCCTGGCCTCTTTGCCCCCCCGTACCGTAACCATTCTTTCCAGGATGTGCAGTATCACCTTAAGCCGCTCCGGGCCTTCATTGACGCTTTCCAGCTCTTCCACGAAGTTAACCAGGCGGTGCTCTATTGTATCCATCATTTTTTCCACATCGCCGAAGAGGCAGGGCTCGATGGGAATATAATGGTCCCTGATATCCTCCGTGTTGGCCAGTATGTGGATCAATATCTCATCGTCAACCAGGTAAATCAGGTTGCGGTTTTTAACGCTTTTCAGGCTGCGGTTCAGCTTGGAATAGTACTGCGGCATACCTATTTCATCCAGCGGCAGCGCATGCAGATACTGAAGCAGGTGCAGTTTGGTCTGACACTGCTCCTGCAATTCGGGAGTAAGCTGCCCGTATGTAGGACAACTGGTTATATTCACCCCACACTCAGCTCCGCATTCATGCGAACATTCTTTTAGTTTAAATGGCAGACTGGGCATTAATGAGACTCCTAGACTCGTGCTTTAGACATGGGAATAATGCGCATACCTACCTTGGGCTCCACCTCGAAAGTAACTACGTCCCCGGTAGGCCGGTCTGCTCCTCTGACTTTCAATACTTCCAGTATTTTCACCAGCCGGTCACCCATTTGCTCAAGCCTGATCCTGAAATGAGCATCACATAGTGAGCGGCTGCGCGATAGTACCTCTTCATCGAAGGCGTAAGAATGAGCCACCAGAATAATGGTCCTGCCCTGGTCGCACAGGTTCTTGCAGGCGGAAAAGAAATCCACATTGGCCACCTGGTCGCTATGTGCCACCAGCATAGTAATAGAATCTACCAGTATTAATTTATAGTGCCCCGGCAGTTTATCGAAATGACTGAGGAGGGCACGGAAACGGCCTGCTGTATCCTCATCGTCTCCCCTGATAACCAGGGGGAAAATGCGCAGGCGGTCCATCAGGAAATGGTCGAGTGTGGTCAAATTCAATGAGTCCATCTGGGCAATCAGGCTCTTGACCGTATTTTCCGTGGTATAGTAGGCCACGGAAATTTCGGAAGTCCCCAGCGCGCCATAGGTAAGATGCTGGCTGAGAACGCTCTTGCCGGCATCGGAATGACCTTCAATCAGTCCCAGCGACCCCACCGGAATTCCTCCACCCAGCTTTTCATCCACTTCCCGGATCCCGGTCATAATTACTGCCTTTTTTTCTGCTGTATCGACCATTGCTACCTCTTACGAGAGACGATATTTTTTTGCCCGTTGCCTCTTTTGACAGGCTCCCCGGTTTTAGCCGGGGACTGGGTTGATATGAAAAGACTGCCCAGGTCCAGTTCCTGCTCGCGCCCGTTGTTGGCCGGCAGTACCAGCCTCAAGCGGGCCGGCTTGACATATTTTGAGGCTGGGACTTCTTCCATTTCCTCAAACTCATCGGATATTTCTTCACGGTCCTCTGATTCTTCGTCCGAAAAATCAGCCCTATCTTGATCAACTTCAGATTGACCGTTTTTAGTCAGAGTCAGCGGCTGCAAGGGAGACCCTCCGCCGTTCAATATGCCGTGAAGTTCCAGTAAAAGCTGGCTCCATACATTGGCGGTGTTTCCATAAACCGACTGCTGGATCAGCAATTCGGTTAAACGGCGCACCTTTTCCCTGAATTCAGGAGGCAGATGTCCTGAGAAACCGCTTATCTCCATACAGATGGCTATTTCTTCGGTAATCAGGCTCTTTTTCTCCGCCGGACCAGCCTCGGTCATGGGATCAACGGCCATTTTCGCCAGGTGCAGTATGGTATCCCTGGTCTCCTGGGTCAGAGTCCCGGTGGTAGCATATACATCCAAAAAGACCGGAAGCTGCTCCGTCCCGATTTCTTTCCTGGCCTTGGAAACCCAGCGGATCAGGTTAGCCAGCAAATTGACCTGGGATGCCACAGGCTGTGCTCCACTCTTTCTCGTCTCATCAGCCTCCTCTTCCTCGTCATCCTCTGATTCAGAATCGTAAGGCCGTTCACCCGGCATATCGCCTGACTTCATACCGGTATCATCCGAATCCTCATCCGCCAGGGCTTCAAATCCGTCCGGATGGTCTTCGGAGGGGAACTCATCCAGGGCTTCTGCCGGCATATCCAGGGCAGGAGAGGTATCCTGAGTGGATGAAGACTGGGGATCAAACCCGCTGTTTGTACTATCAAAAGCAGGTTCCTGGACCGGCTGCTGATCGCTGCCTCCACCATATTGCTGCCCATCATCGCCATAAGCCTGTGCCTGCGGCGCTTGCTCTGCCTCCTGTTTTTTACTGACCTCTTCCTGAATCTGGGGAATTTTCAAGTCCAGCAAAAAATCTCGCACGCTGCTCAGGGTTTGTCTGAGTTCGCTCTTTATTAACTTAAATTCACCTTCAAGGACTTTGACCCGATCATCAGCCGACATCGTTTATTACCCCTTGAGCTCATCATTCTGAGAAGTTGCTCTTCCCGTCGGCAGGGTGTTTCTTAACGGTGACCCTGCCTCCATCAGAAGCGCTTTGATGTCCATCATCAGTTGTTTCGTCTCAGCTTTAGCCCGTGCGAATTCATCCTCCAGGGCTTTTATCCTGATATCTGTTTCCGTTAATTTTTCTTCTTCTTTATCCATGTCAGTTCACCTTTACCGATGTAAAAAGGGTCGCAGCGATTTCAGGAAGAAAGACCATGCATCCCCCTGAAATGATGCACAATATCCCCAGATTGAAAAATACTTTATACCAGCTTCCGCCATCAGCCACGCTGGGAGCCAGGGCATTGGCAACCGTAAACACAATCACCAGCGGCAGGACCAGTTGACGCAGTATACCCAGTCCCTCAACATTAAAGCTGGTAAAAGCCCCCATTGAGGGAGAACCTGCTACTTTGGGCATAGCCGCCTCGGCCTGCCCCACCATATTGCCGAATATGGTGATTACTTCCGAAACAAAAACCAGCAGGGCGATCACCGCTGCGTGCATGGTAATACACAGATAGCGGAAGGGAGTAGCCACTGCCTTCCGCTTGGCCCTGAGGCTGGCGACTTTGTTGGCGAAGAGTCCCGCATGGTAGCCCACCTGTTCGGCATCCCCACCTACGTCAATCGAGTCGTAAAACATACCTATGCTGCGGTGTACCAGTTCACTCCCGGTCTCTTCTACGAACTTGTCCCAGCACAGCCTGGGCTTGATGCCGGATTTTAAACGTACATATAGTCTCTTTACCTCTACCCGGAGGCAGTTGATAGATTCCATGTCGATCCGGCTGAGGGCTTCCTTGACGGTGGTGCCTATCGCACCGCAGATACCGCCCAGAGATGCCAGGAAAGTGCCGATCTCCGAGTCTCGCTTGCTGACCCTGGCATCATCCTTATTCATTATCCAGCCGATGGGCAGAACCGCTGCACCAAAGATCAGGAGGGCCCAGCCGAAATTCATGCCCCGCATGATGACCAGGCTGCATATTACGGCCGCTGCCGGCACCACAATTTTAAACAGGAACTGGGCCTGTTTCTGCTCTTTCGAACCGGCTTTTTTCAAGACCATTCTCTCACGGGGCGACATGGTATAAATCAGCCACACACCCACGGCCGTAGTACCTGCGGAGATGAAAACCAGTCCCAGCAGGAAACTGAATTCCACTTTCCAGATCATGGTGGAAACGATCCCCATGATGATCACCAGGATGGCTGACAGTATTAAAGAGACATAGGCGTCCGTCCAGAGCTTTAAAGCCTCGATCTTCCGCCCGTACTCATTGTCATAGTCTTCGGCCTGGGCCTTGGCCTCACGCACCAGGAAATCGGCTTCAGGTTCACCCGAAAGCAAAGAACTGGAGAAGCGCAGCAGCAGTTCGCGCATCTTCTCCTCTTTGGTGTTTTCACCCACCAGCCGGCAGCCCTTGGCATAGTCATATTTCAATTTCTCGCAGGTGGTGTCTATTTTTTTAAAAGACTCAGCCGCCGAGCAGGGCAGTTTGGCGGCATATTCAAAGATCAGCTTGCGCGGCACACCTGCAGCGGCGATGACGGACATGCAGGAGAGCTGATAAAGCATATCGAAACTGAAGGCGCTTTTGTCCTTGAAGGCAAAAACGGACTTCTTCTTGCTTTTATCAGAGCCCTTCTCCGCACTGGATTTCAGGGAGAACTTGCCCTTTATCTCATTGAGACCGCTGAGTTTTGTCGCACTCATTCTAAATATTTTCCCCCTGCAATTGCAGGCCTGGATATTATGATCCTGTAAACGATTTCGAAACTGTTACCCCGTTGGGAGTGGTTATTATCACCATATTTTCCGAGCCGGTCTTGACGGGCGGGCTTATCCTGCCCTGGATAATCAGCTTTTCATCCGTATTAAATATCCCCGGCTCAAAGACCTCGGGCTGGCTCGAGGCCGTATATATTCCCTCTACCGCCCATTCGTTATTGGCCGGGCTGGTCTCCGTATATGGCAGCCAGGTTACATAGTACTGGTCGTCATTATCCCTGTAATGGACTATCACATCCCATTTGGCGAAATCAGCCAGCTTTACCTGCCCGATGTTGCTCAGCTGCACTTCCAGCCGGTTGGATGAAGGCTGCGTCACTTCCAGGACTGTCAAATTGGTCCTCATAATCTGCTCATTGCGCTGACTGATCGTATCAATATTGTTTGAAGTATTATCTATGGATGTAAGAAATCCACGGGACATGGTCATCCCTCCGATAACCAGCAAGGCCACACATATTATTGATACAAAAGCCGTCTCCATATTTTCTCCTACATGCTAAAGTAGTATTCCGCCGCAATACCGTTGGGTATCACCACCTTAACGTAGTAGGTCCCGCTGGCGGGAGCAACGTCGTAACTCACGGTTATCTTGATCGTCGCCCCGGTCTTCCATTCAGTATCATTCTCAATCACATAATCCCATGAAGGGTAGCTGCCTCCGGCGGTATCCTCGTGCGGGATACGCACGAATTCCCCTTCGGGTCCTAAAAATACATCACTTTGTTCGATTTCATAAATCTTTGAACTGCCCACGTTTTTCATCCAGATATATACACTCGTTCTGTCCTGGGTCCCGGCCGCATGCACGATATCCACCTGGGTCTGCATCCGGTCGTCTATTTTTTCCGTCATACTAACCATGGCGGCGCTTGATCTGCTAATCATCGGATATACCGAGTTGAATAAAAATATCGAGCAGATAATTCCGGCTATGATCAATAAAGCTGTAGTTATGGTCTTATCCAAGTAAGACCCCCCTCATATGGTTCATCTTTGTACAGGTACTATAACTTCCGCTGCCGGCGAGCATATCCCGATTTCAGCTCCTTTGCTCCGTAAGGGCGGGGGAAGCCGCAGCCTCCCCCGCCCCGGGAAACCCTTAACGGGGTCTAGTGCATATCTACAATGGCATCCAGGTAAGCCGGCGTGGTGCGCTGAATGGTCAGGGTAGCACCGGTGACCGGTTTGACTTCCAGGGTAAAGGTATGATAGGTATCGACATAGTCGGTGCCGATGAAATGCTCGGTAGCGCCGGCCAGATCATTTGTCCAGGTGCTGGCGCCGGTTTGACGATGCAGCCAGACGGAGACGATGGCCTTCTCGCCCGGGTCCAGCATGCTGTCCAGGTTGTTTTTGCCGATAAAGGTAGCCGTCCAGGCAATGTCAGAAATGGTAACATCCTGGTCGTTAAAGGCGATCTGCAAGCGGTTGGCTCCCGGATTCGGTTGGGTCAGGTAATTGATACCATCTCCGCCGTCAACAAGATCAAAATCAAAGGCCGGGGTCAGATCAATCGAGGTGCCGTCAGTCGCCAGGGCGATGGTGAAATCGATGCGGCCGATGCTGCCGCCATTAGTCGAATTCAGGCTATCCCTGTAGCCAACTACACCCCCCAGGATTTCCAGTGTGCCCTGGGTCTCTTTCAGGCCGGCATATACAGCCTCCTGGCTCTTTTGCGTGGAGAACAGGCCGGCAGACAGGACGGTATAGGCGAAAACTGCGGCTACTACCACAAAGGCGATCAGGATGATAGCTGTTTCCAGGCCGGTAATACCTTTTTGTTCTTTGTATATATTCTTGAAAAATCTTTTCTGCTTCAGAATTCTTTTTAGCATTGTTTTAGTTGCCTCCTTTTATTCGTTGTTCTCTCTTCATCCTTAGTGAAGGTCATTGATAGTATTAATGTAACCAGGCAAGGTTCTCTCAAAACTCATAACTGCGCCTTTGGCTGTCTTAATTTCAACCAGGAAAGTGCTGTTAGCAGTCAAATCCGGACTGAGAGCGGCTACCAGATCAGAACCGTCGGCAGCACCGATGGTGATTTCGAACTGCTCATTGGGCTCGAGCAGGTTGTTGCCGTTATCAATGCCGACTGCCGTTTTTGTCCAGGCCAGGTTATCCACTCTCTGGGATTTGTCACCTATAGAAATCGTTACGTAGTTTGCAACTCCGGTCGCCATACCGCCGGTATTTCCGGAGGGTACGGTAAAGTCAATGGATTCGCCGCCCGTGGCAATAGCCAAAGTAAAAATAAGTTGACCGATACTAGTTGGAGTTACCGAGTTTGCCTTGGCGATAACCGAGCTCTTAAGTTCCATGGTGCTCTGCGTCCTCTCCAGCCCGGAGTAGACAGCCTCCTGGCTTTTCTGGGTTGAGAACAAGCCCGCTGACAGGACGGTGTAGGCGAAGACCGCGGCCACTACTACGAAGGCGATCAGGATGATGGCCGTCTCAAGGCCGGTGATACCCTTTTGTTCACCAGATATTCGTTTAATTAGCTTTCTCAGCATTTTTACCTCCTAAATTTGTTGACTGAGTTGACCGTATTTATTTGATTATTTTTTCCTTTTTTATGCCTAGTTCAGGTTGTCGATGCCGTACAAGCGGGCCGGCATGGTGCGCTCAAAGCTGAGCACTGCGCCCTTGGGTGACTTGAGCTCCAGGGTGAACTGATGGTTGGCGTCAACCACATAAGCAGCGCCGGTGAGATTGACTGCGGTCAGGTCGACGGTAAGCTTGATCTTTTCACCCGGGTCCAGCATGTAATCGCCGTTGCTGTTGCCGATAAAGGACCCCGTCCAGGCAACATCGGTAATGTGGTTGTAGTTATCGTTGTAGTTGACCACCAGTTTATTGGTCTTGGTATCGGTCCACACACCATTAGTATTGGTAGTACCGGGGCTGAAATCGATGGCCTGCCCGCCAGTAGCCAGGGAGAGGGTCAGGATAATGTCGCTGGCATAGGGAGTCCAGGCTTTGGTGGAGTCCCACAGGCTGACGTTGTTGACCTGGATATCATCGATGTAAACAATTCCACTGATGCCCTCGGTTATGTTATAAATTCCTGCGTACACTGCACCGGCATCAGCAGCAACTACATCCACAGAGTAAAGATGCCAGCTGGTATCATCAGCATCTATAGTAACTTGAGTAGTCGCTGCAGCAGTTATACCGGCAGCTGCAGTATTGATGGCAAAAGCCAGATCACTCTCAAGATCCGCATTACCTAGTTTGGCCCAAAAAGTGATTGTATCATTTGTAGCAACTGTGATAGTAGCCAGTTTATAGGCTAATGTATCACCGGCGACAGCGGCAGTTGCGGTTACCTTGAGACTTCCTACGCCCTGATGCACTTCGGTTTCTTCAAGTGCAACTGCACCGGTATCATCAAGATTATTAAAAATTGTTGCAACTACATCGCAGGTTTCT
>CAYLVC010000058.1:0-12155 GCA_964387005.1 uncultured Dehalococcoidales bacterium
CTGAAAACCGCCTCATTCCCTTCTGCGACCCTTAAAGTATTCTCTGCGGCATTCCTGCTTGCCAGCCATTTCACAGCCCTTTTCATCAGGCTATCGCCGATTCCTGCTCCGCGAAAATCTTCTTCCACAAATAACGATTCAATCTCTCCCTGTTTCCCGGCATTGATACTGGTCACACAGTACCCGATAAACTCTCCGCTCACAAGATCTCTGACCAAGTCCACCAGCAAAGCTCCATCCCGGGATTTTTCCAGCAACTGCTTATTTCTCGCTTTAAAAGTGACGGTTGCGTAATGGGCTTTATGATATCTTGAAACATCCTTATGATGTTCAATGAGCTTTTCCCACAAGGGTCTAATCAGGTCCAGGTCTTCCGGGCCGCTTTGCCAATACTCTACTTTTTTGGCCAGTCCAGGCATCATTGCTGTCGATGCACCGTTTTTACGCTCACGCCATTCACTTTCCAGAATTGAATATTGCAGAAAATCACGCCATATACCCTTCAAACGCATCTTTCCTCTTAAATAACCTTCTCGCCGCATACCGCTTTTTTCCATTACCCGATAAGAGCCGGTATTGGCCGGATCACAGGTGGCAAAGATACGGTGCAGTCCGAGCTGGTCGAACCCGAAGGCCAGGAGTCCCTTAGCCGTTTCTGTCATGAACCCCCGATTCCAGTAACGCCGGTTCAGGACGTAGCCCATCGATCCTTCTTTATTTTCGAGGTCGCGGATATAGAGGCCGCAGGCGCCGATTAAATGGTCTTCTTCTTTATTGATCAGAACAAAATCATAGGCTGTCCTTGGCTGCTCCTTGCGGCTGGCTAATACTTTGTGGATAAAGTCCAGGGTATCCTGTCTGGTATTGGGCCCCCAGGGCATATATTTGACCACCTCAGGGTCAACGGCATATTCCTGGATGGCTTCCAAGTCTTCCTTCTTTACTCCTCGCAATACCAGTCTATCGGTCTGTAAAATAATATTGTTATCTTTCTGCATTTATGCACCTCGAATTTTTTAAGTCTTGTCCGGTGTGTTCATCTGGTTTTATTTAACTCCCTGGTTAACGATTCATTCCTCTTCTCTTTCCATCCGGGGAAAAATCACCCCGGGAATCCCTTCTCCCTTGACGGACGTTCGATATGTTGTTAGCTATGCCCGAATTGTTGTCATGCTGGAGGCCTGATTTCTCCTTTATCCAAATCAGGACGAAGCATCTCAGGGTAGGGTGACCCTTTCACGAGTCTCAATCCCCTCATCCCTGAGATCCTTCACCTCGATTGGAGCAACGGATAATAGAGGTTCCAGGATGACGCCAAATTCAACCCATCCAAAATACATTAATCCTCCTGCTGAGGGGAGAGGCAAACTGCGCCTCTTTCATCTAAAAACAAACATCTACTTCCGGGCTGACATGTTGATCCGGCGGAAGGTCTCAAAACAGCGACCGTCCGGCTGCAGCGTCATTTCCAGCATTCTGTCAACTACGAAGTCTCTGAAACCCGGCTTTTCCGTTGCGGGGAGATATTCGAGAAAGGGTACCAGGCTGGGCTGGTCAATCCACTTGATCATCGCCTCCCTGTCCGGGAAGTAACGGTCGGCTATTTCTCCCCAAACTCTGGCTTCCCCGAAAGGCGATTGTTTCACCAGGCTCTGGTATTCAGTCACTGACGGCATATACCAGGGCCACTCAAATGAGGCGAAATGGCCGGAATATTGAGGTAATGCCATGGCCTGCCTGACCGCCTTGAAAAAATTCGAGCAGTTGCCGTCGCCAGCAAAATTGAAACGCACCCTTCCTTCTTTCCTTAAACATCTGAAGCAGTTGTCCAGCAGACGGATGTGGTCCTTTACCCAGTGCAGGGTGGCATTGGAAAAGACCAGGTCGAATTCCTCACGGTAATCCAGGGCGTTGATATCCTTTATTTTAAATTCCAGGTTGTTTTTACGCAGCTGGCGGGCAACCTCGATCATACTCTGTGATGAATCTACTCCCAGAACAAAACCCTCAGGGACAAGCTCCGCCAGCTGAGCGGTCAGAACACCGTCCCCACAGCCAAGGTCCAGCATGTGTTCGTCGCCTTTAAACTGAAATTCTGCAATGATCTTGTTTCCCCATTCTTTTTGGTGGGTGGATGACTTTTTGTAGGCTTCGCCATTAAATTCATGCGGCATTTCTTTCTCCTGTTTTTTGCCTATCTGTTTATTACCGTATAAAAACAATAAGGCCCGGGAAATAATTCCCGGGCCCGGTGTGCTTCTTGAATAAACTGGTCGTTTTCAGGGTGAACAGGAAGTACGCCGGGCCAATCGCATAGCAGTTATAAGCCTGACGTGAAGGACAATACCTTTATTCCAATTCGCTGCAAACATCTTTGTTTTATTTGGATCCTCTGAAAAAGTATTCACATTGTATTACGCCTGAAGGACCTTTGTCAACAGGCATTTTAAATATCGCAAATGCCGGAAGTGTTTCATTCGCCCGGTGATGCTATAATCGTAATTGTAAGCAATGAAAAACGACTTTGAATTGATCGACTATACAGCGGATGTGGGAATCAAAGCTAACGGAAGGGATCTGTCCGGCGCGTTTTGTCATGCCGCGGAGGGTATGTTCAGCCTGATTGCCGATCCCGCAATAATTGAGGAGAAAGGCTTCTGCGATGTAGAAGTCAGTGCAACAGACAGTGAAGCCCTGCTGGTTGCCTGGTTGAATGAGCTGATATTTCTTTTTGAAACGGAAAGGTGGCTCTTCAAAAGGTTCCACATCGGAACGTTAAATCAGGGTTCACTCACTGCCAGGTGTTACGGTGAAAAAATCGACAGGACCAGGCATGAGCTAAAAAGAGAAATTAAGTCAGCCACCTACCACAATTTGAAAATCGAGAAACTCAGGAACGAAGAATACGAAGTCCGGGTTTTGCTGGATATTTAGTATACAAAAAAATAAGGAAATGTGATGGCCGCACACTGGAAAAATATTGTCCGCAAAATAGATGAAAACCGCTGGGAAATCCGGACGAGCTACAAAGAAGGCATGCTGGTGCCTGGACTGATATTTGCCAGTGAAAGCATGCTCGGTCAGATTTTTGAAGACCAGGCTTTTCAACAGGTCATCAATGTCAGCTTCCTGCCGGGCATTGTTGGCCATTCGTTAGCCATGCCGGATATTCACTACGGCTACGGTTTCCCCATCGGCGGAGTGGCCGCGACACGGGTCAAAGACGGGGTCGTTTCCCCGGGCGGGGTGGGTTTTGACATCAATTGCGGTGTAAGGCTGCTGCGCACCAACCTGAGTGTTGAGGAAATCAAGCCCCGTATTGAAGACCTTGTTTTAGCCCTCTATTCCAATATTCCCTCAGGCGTGGGTTCCGAGGGAAAGATCAGGCTCAGTGAAAAAGAACTGGAAAAAGTCCTGCTAAAAGGTTCGGCCTGGGCAGTTGAAAATGGCTACGGGGAAGCTGAAGACCTGGTCTTTACCGAGGAAAAGGGCTGTCTGAAAAATGCGGACAGCGATAAAGTCAGCCAGAAAGCCAAAAAACGCGGGCTTCCCCAGCTGGGAACACTGGGTTCCGGCAACCATTTCCTGGAAATCCAGGTGGTTGAACAAATATATGAGCGTGAAATTGCCCAGGCCATGGGGATTATGGAAGCCGGGCAGGTGCTGCTGGCAATCCATACCGGTTCCCGAGGGCTGGGATACCAGGTCTGCGATGATTATATCCGGGTCCTGAACGGGGCTGTACAGCGTTACGGCATCAATCTGCCCGACCGCCAGCTGGTCTGTGCTCCGGTACAGTCAAGCGAGGGGCAGGACTATTTGTCGGCTATGGCCTGTGCCGCCAACTACGCCTGGGCCAACCGCCAGTGCATAACACACTGGGTCAGAGAGTCTTTCATCAGGGTACTGGGCACAAGCCCGCGCGAACTGGGACTGGAACAAATATATGACGTCGCCCATAATATTGCCAAAATTGAACAGCACAATGTTGAGGGCAAGAACCAGAACCTGTGCGTCCACCGTAAAGGCGCCACCCGCGCTTTTCCAACAGGACATCCTGACCTGCCGGCCATGTATCGCAATATCGGACAGCCTGTGTTAATTCCGGGAGACATGGGGCGCTACTCTTATATTGCTGTAGGCACGGAAACCGCCATGAAGGAGACCTTCGGCTCCACCTGTCACGGCGCAGGACGTTTACAGAGCCGCACAGCCGCTAAAAAAGGGCTGCGGGGGAGCGATGTCGCTACCAAACTGGCATTGAGAGGCATCATTGTCAAATCCGGCAGCATGGGTTCTCTGGCAGAAGAAGCTTCGGAAGCCTACAAAGATGTAGCAGAAGTGGTAGAGGTGACCAACCGGGCAGGTATATCACGCAAAGTCGCCCGCACCGTTCCTCTGGGGGTGATCAAGGGATAGATATCTGATTCAGGGAAAGAAGGTAAAGCTCTACAAATCAGTTGCTTTCAGTTGCTGTATCCGGCCTGTTCTGCCCTTTGAACTGCCGAAATTTGCCATTTCCGGGGTTAACTGAAAATTCCGCCTGTCCGAACTTGAACACCATCGGGCCTTGAGGGCAAATCCCGGGACGGCCACCCGGACCTGCTGGTAAATCCAGACCTGCTGGTACATCCGGTCTTGACTGCCACCATTTCAGGTATTCATTAGCTTGCTCCTGGGTAATTCTGCCTTCTTCGACCAGTTTGGCCATTCTTTCAGCAAGGGCTTCCTGGCGCAGTTCTTGTTGTGCCTGTTTGAAGGCATTTTCCAGTTCAGTCTGGTCTACTTCAAGTATCGCAGCCACTTTGGACATCAGCTTGTCCCCCGGTTTATCCACGGATTTTTCAGTATCCGGCTGGGCCCCGTTCTCAGACTGGGCATATACCGCCCCACCGATCACACCCACAGCCAACACCACCACCAGCGCCATGACAACCGACAGGACCCATTTTTTTGTGTGCCTCATAGTACTCCCCCTTTTTACCAGAAAATGTTGAGAAACAAATACCGGTCTTTACCTTCTCCCCTGATGATAATATTAAACTATTGTTATTAAGGAATTATTAAGGACCAATAAACGTCTGTATAAATCGTCAACATAAACCGATAAGGATAGTACAAATTTGCTTAATAAATCGTAATATGGTAATCTTATATATATAAATAACAACTTCGATCATTCCTACAGTGTTATGTAATATCATTTGCTTCAGTCGGGAGGAAAGGCATCATTATGGTGGTGGGCGGCGGTAAGAATTTCAACTCCGAGATCAAAAAGCTACTGCGAGATGGTATGAACTATGCCGTTATCGGCAAAACCATCGGTTTATCAAGAGAACGGGTGCGTCAACTGGCACAGGAAAACGGGCTGGACAGGCTGCGCTGGCAGGTACCGGACGGATATTTACCCTTAAGGAAATATGCCGAGCTCAAAGGACTGACAGCCGGTGTAGTATTGGGCAGGGTCAGGAGCGGAGAGATTCCCGCTCTGAAGATCCGCAACAGGTTATATATCCACTTCAGCGAAGGCAAACGCTGTCACCGCTGCGGAGAAAAACTGGAAGAATCCCTCCAGGAAAGCCGCAGACTGGTTTGCGATAAATGCAAGGTCAAAGCCAGAAAAAAGGCCGGTTGGCGGTCTTTTTACCGCAGGATGAACATGCCCCTGAGTCCAACCCTCGATTACGTTAAAAAGTCCTCAAACTAGAAACACCAGTGGTATAACAGCGGCCGGACTGCTTTTACTGGTTCTTGATCAACCAGTATTCCATGCTGTCCGCCAGGGCCAGCCAGCTGGCCTCAATGATGTTGGTAGAGCTGCCCACGGTATGCCATTCATTCTCGCCGTCGCTGGATTCTATCAGCACTCTTACCTGTGATCCGGTGCCGGTGCTTTCTTCAAGTATGCGGACCTTGTAGTCAACCAGTTTGACCTGGGCCAGGCTGGGGTAAAACTGAAGCAGGGCTTTGCGTAAAGCCGCATCCAGGGCATTAACCGGCCCATTGCCCTCTGCCGCGGTATGGATCATTTGATTACCCACAGTCACCTTGACCATGGCTTCGGACAGCATGTCATCCGTGTTGCTCAGAGAAGACGGTCTCCGGCGTTTTTCAACCACCAGCATGAAGTCCACCAGCTTGAAGGGCGACCGGTACCCTTGTTTGGCCCTGCGGATCAGGAGTTCAAAGGAAGCTTCTGCCTGGTCATATTGAAACCCCAGGCTTTCCAGCATTTTCACCTGCTCCAGCAGTTTCTGGGCTTCCTTTCCATCGGCGGAAAGTTCCACTCCCAGTTCTTTGGCCTTCATACTGATATTGTCTTTGCCGGAAAGCTCCGAAACCGTCACCTTGAAGCGGTTCCCAACTTTCAACGGGTCCACATGCTGGTAGCTTTCACTCCATTTTCGCATGGCATTTACGTGGAAACCGGCCTTGTGGCTGAAAGCGCTGGCACCGACATAAGGCATAAAAGGATCGTGTACCAGGTTGGCCACTTCACTGATATAACGCGAGACCTCGGTCAATCTGGACAACTGTTCGTCAGTAATGCAATCGATACCCAGCTTGAGCTTGAGATTGGGAATAATCACACAGAGATTGGCATTGCCGCAGCGCTCGCCATACCCGTTGATGGTGCCCTGTACCTGGGAAGCTCCGGCCCGGACTGCCGCCAGGGTATTGGCGATGGCCAGACCGCTGTCGTTATGGGCATGAATTGCCACATCTACACCGGAAACCTCGCAGGCGGCTTTGACAGCCTCAGCCACCTCTTCCGGCAGAGCCCCTCCGTTGGTGTCACACAGAATAAGGCAACCCGCCCCGGCTTCTGCCGCAGTCTCCAGGCACCTCAGGGCATACTCACGGTCTGCTTTATACCCATCGAAAAAATGCTCGGCATCATAAAATACTTCCATGCCGTTATCCCGCAGAAAACGTACCGAATCTGAAATCATGGCCAGGTTTTCTTCGGGCGTGGTCATCAGTACCTGCCTGACGTGCCGGATAGAGTTCTTGGCCACAATGGTAGCTATGGGCATTCCAGTTTCAACCAGGGCCAGCAGGTTTGTGTCGTAATCAGCGCGGGTTTTCGGACGGCGGGTTGATCCGAAAGCCGCTACCCTCGTATTGACCAGATGCAGGTTTCTGACCTGCGTAAAAAAATCCGCGTCTTTGGGATTGGAACCCGGCCACCCGCCTTCGATGTAGTGAACACCCATCTCATCCAGTTTCTGAACGATATGCAGTTTATCTACCAGGGAAAAGGAGATTCCTTCTCTCTGAGCTCCATCCCTGAGCGTTGTATCGTATATTGTTACCCCGGCCATCTGGTCCCCTTGCTGGCTGTATTGCCGGTGACATGACTCACCCGGCCAATACCCGCAATCCTATTTATAACTCTTTATTTTTTTGGCAATGGCATCACCCATCTCACTGGTCCCCACCTTAATGCAGCCGTCAGTATAGACATCATATGTACGATAACCCTCGGCCATGATATCGTTGACCGCATTCTCGATTAACTGGGCCTCTTTTTCCAGAGACAGTGAATAGCGGAACATCATCGCCACACTGAGAATCGTGGCAATGGGGTTGACCTTGTTCTGCCCGGAATACTTGGGAGCACTTCCGTGAATAGGCTCATACAGTCCCATCACCCTGGAACCCGGAGCCGGGATGCCCGCGATGCTGGCCGAAGGCATCATGCCCATTGAGCCGGTCAGTGTTGAAGCTTCATCCGTCAAAATATCCCCAAAAGTGTTTTCCATTACAACAACATCAAAATAGGTGGGACTCTGTATAAAGCGCATGGAACAGGTGTCAACCAGCATGTTTTCCAGTACAACATCCGGGTAGTCAGCCGCCACTTCCGAGGCAATCTGACGCCACAGACGGGATGATTGGAGCACATTGGCTTTATCCACTGAAATCAGTTTCTTCTTGCGTTTCTGAGCAAGCTCAAATCCCACGCGCACGATCCTCTCGATCTCCTGCTCGGAATAGGACATGCTGTCTACCGCCCTGCGGCCCCGGGAGGTTGTCCACTGCCGCTTGGGACGTCCGAAATATAGACCTCCCGTAAGCTCGCGAATAACAATGAAATCAGTCCCTCGTACAATCTCCGGTTTTAACGGAGTTGAATTCACCAGCTGAGAGAACAGCTTGACCGGACGCAAGTTGGCAAACAGCCCCAATCCCTTGCGTATAGCCAGGATTCCGTCTTCAGGGTGAATTTTAGCTGTCGGAGCATCGTACCTGGGGTCTCCTACCGCTCCAAAAAGGACTGCGTCTTTGCTCTTGCACATGGCCAGCGTTTCATCGGACAGGGCCGTCCCTTCGGCTGCAATTGCCACGCCTCCGATAAGCCCGCGGGTCAACTCGAAATTATGCCCGAATTTTTTCCCGACTACTTCGAGTATCTTGATTCCCTCCGCCAAAACATCCGGGCCGACTCCGTCTCCCGGCAGAACTGCAAGTCTAAATTTCAACGTACCCTCTCCTTTTCCCCTATTCTTTTTTTGGTGTATTCCACCAGACCCCCGGCGTTGATGAGCTCAGACATGAATTCCGGATACGGTTTGGCGGTAAAGACCTGGTTACTGGTTAAATTTACTATTTTACCCCTGGCCAGGTCAACCTCCAGAATATCTCCCTCTTTGACTGCATCGACACAATCACCGCATTCCAGCAGCGGCAATCCGATGTTGATGGCGTTGCGGAAAAATATGCGAGCGAAACTGCGGGCGATTACACAGGCGACACCGGCCGATTTTATAGCCAGCGGCGCATGTTCGCGTGACGAACCGCAGCCGAAGTTGGAATCAGCCAGGATAATATCCCCCTTTTTCATCTTGCTGACAAACTGAGGGTCTATATCTTCCATGCAATGCCTGGCCAGCTCCAGCGGGTCCGAAACATTTAGATAGCGCGCCGGAATGATCACATCCGTATCCACATTAGTCCCGAATTTATGAACTTGACCTTTTAATATCATATTATTTCCCCTTTACAATTCAGCCAGGTTTTTTTCATAGTCCCGGACCCTGGCTTTTCCCCGGGAATAGACGATATTATGACCCTCTTTTTCCAAAAGGGCAGCCTGTGCTTCAATTCCGCCTGGATATTTGGGGTTGAGTTCCCCGCAGGTCTTAAGCGTTCGCCAGTAAGGAGTAACATTTTTCTCGCCGGCAAAGGCCTGTTCGTCAGCCGCATGAGCCGCCACCCAGGCAAAAATCCCCGTTGTCATGGGACAGCCAATGGTCGCTCCATGTTTGCGGGCCAGGGCTTGCCGGATATCATTGATGGTTACCACCTTCCCGGAGGGTACGGAACGCATATAAGCGTCCACCTCCTTCGGCGCCGGAATCACTACCGTTCCTGTCCCCCATCTCCGGCTCATTGTGCCGGAAATCTCGACTACCTTCGGGTAGCCTTTATCGTTATTGAGTTTCTCCTGCCATGACATACTTTTCCTGGCCATTGCAAAATACTCCCTGTCTTGCGAGGCGACGCCTTTAAAGCGTTGCCTTGCAAAGCTAAATCTCGTCCGGCGACACTATCCGGCCGGCTACAGCACTGGCTGCGGCAACCGCCGGACTGGCCAGGTAAACCTCTGATTTGGGACTGCCCATGCGTCCGACAAAATTGCGGTTGGTGGTTGAAATGGCCTTTTCTCCAGCCGCCAGGATGCCCATATGTCCACCCAAGCAAGGACCGCAGGTAGGTGTACTGACCACCGCACCGGCAGTAATAAAGGTTTCAATCAGCCCTTCCCTGAGCGCTTCCAGGTAGATTTGCTGTGTACCGGGCAATATGATGCAACGTACATTGGAATTGACCTTTTTCCCTTTCAATATACCGGCAGCTATTTGCAGGTCTTCCAGCCGTCCGTTGGTGCAGCTCCCGATTACAGACTGATCAAGTTTTATCTGGCTGAACTGACTGACCGGGCCCGTATTCGAGGGGAGATGGGGCGCTGCTACCTGGGGTTCTATTTTTGCCGCATCCCATTCGAACACCTGGGAATAAACAGCCTCTTTATCCGCATCATATACCGTATACTCCCGTTTAGCCCTGGGTTTCAGGTATTCAATTGTTTTAGCATCGACTTTAAACAGCCCGGCTTTGGCTCCGGCCTCAATAGCCATATTGGCCATGGTAAAGCGTCCGCTCATTGAAAGAGCATCTATTGCTTCTCCCGTAAACTCCATGGAAGCGTAAAGAGCGCCATCCACACCGATCTGGCCGATGGTATAAAGAATCAGGTCTTTGCCTCCTACCCATTTCCCCGTTTTCCCATGGAAAACAAACTTGATTGTAGGAGGGACCTTCATCCAGATATCGCCTGTAGCCATGGCTATGGCGATATCAGTTGAACCCATCCCCGTGGCAAAAGCCCCTACCGCACCATAGGTGCAGGTGTGCGAGTCTGCCCCAACTACGACATCGCCGGGCAAAACCAGGCCCTGCTCAGGCAGCAATACGTGCTCGATGCCCATCGTACCTACATCAAAGTAGATGATGCCCTGTTCCCGGGCAAACTCACGTACTATTTTAGCCTGCTCGGCTGAATTGATATCCTTGTTCGGCACGAAATGGTCCGGGACCATGACTATTTTCCCGGGATCGAAGACCCTGACTCCCAGTTTGCGGAATTCGCGAATGGCTATGGGAGCGGTCACATCATTGGAAAGCACCATATCGACCTTACAGTTAATAAACTCACCCGCGCCGACCTGTTTTTTGCCGGCATGAGCCGCCAGTATTTTCTCCGCTATTGTCATCATTCTTAATTCTCCATTTCAATCCTGATTGGCAGCGTTGCGGGCTGCCAATCATTCGATGTTCTATGCATTCTTCAAAGTATTCTTTTTAACAAACAACAGCCTGTTCAGGGCATTCATGTAAGCCCTGGCGCTGGCTATGATAATATCGGTGTCCGCTCCCCGTCCGGTATAGGTCACACCGTCGCTTTCTATCCGTATCAGCACTTCACCCATGGCGTCTATACCTTCGGTAACCGAATTAACGGTAAACTCGGTCAGATTGTTGGAAACACAAACAATACGGTTAATAGCCTTGTATACCGCATCAACCGGGCCCGTTCCCAGTGAAGCATCTTCCAGGATTTTACCCTTGGGATCCTTTAATCTGACGGAAGCCGTAGGCATGCCGTTGCCGCATGATACCTGCACCATTTCCAGGTGATATACTTCAACCAGCGTGCGTTTCTGCTGGGCCACTACCGTCTCTATATCCTTATCGGTTACTTCCTTTTTCTTTTCTGCCAGCTCCTTAAAGGCCTGGAAAGAACGGTTCAGGTCTTCTTCATCCATGTCATAACCCAGCTCAGCCAGCCTTTCCTTAAAGGCATGGCGTCCGCTGAGCTTTCCCAGTACCAGGCTGCTGGCCGTGATGCCCACATCTTTAGGGTCCATTATTTCGTAGGTGTTGGGCAGCTTGATCACACCATCCTGGTGTATGCCGGACTGATGGCGGAAAGCATTGGCGCCGACTATTGCTTTATTGGGCTGCACAATGAACCCGGTCAGCTCGCTTACCAGCCGGCTGGCGCGGTAAATTTGAGGTGTATCGACATCCGTAGTCAGGTTGAAAAAGTCCTTGCGGGTACGGATGGCCATGACTATCTCTTCCAGCGAAGCATTGCCGGCGCGCTCACCGATGCCGTTAATGGTGCATTCAACCTGCCTGGCGCCCCGGATTACCGCCTCCAGACTGTTGGCGACGGCCAGACCCAGGTCGTTATGACAATGCACGCTCACAATAGCCTTGTGAATATTGGGCACATTTTCAAAAATACCGGCTATTCGCTTCCCCCACTCATCCGGAATGGCATAACCCACGGTGTCGGGAATATTGAGGGTACTGGCGCCGGCATCGATTACCGCCTCCAGTATTTGATACATGAAGGTTGGATCGGTCCTGCTGGCATCCATGGGAGAAAACTCGATATCCGACGTGTATTTCTTGGCCCTGGCAACCATCTCCCTGGAGGTCTGTAATATTTCATCCCTGCTCTTCTTCAACTGGTGCAGCAGGTGTATGTCCGATGAAGACAGGAAAATATGAATACGGGGCTGAGCCGCCTCTTTCACAGCTTCCCAGGCCCGGTCGATCGCCTGGGGATTGGCGTGAGA
>CAYLVC010000059.1:0-10112 GCA_964387005.1 uncultured Dehalococcoidales bacterium
AAGGCTGCAAAAGCGCCAATCAAGACTATGCTGACAGTAATTCCAGCCAGAGTAAGCAAATTGCTTCTTTGAACAAATATGCCTGATTTATAGAATACTCGGCTCATTCTCGCCAGCAGTAGAATTACCCGGATTACCCTAACGAAACGTAAGGAACGTAGTGCGATTGCTATTGCCGGGAAATTCCCTAAAGAGTACAAAGCAATCGCGGGAATCATCGCTAATATCTCAAACCCATTGGTTTTCATGAATCTGGATTTGCTTTCGCTGGCTCTTAACCTGTGAATGAAATCAAATGCAAACACGATACATATTATGAGGTCAACTATATAAATTCCTATTAACGTACCATGTGAAACTGAAACAAGGGAATCTACGGCTACCAGGAGAATTGAAATGATTGCTAAAACACCGATAATAACTTCAGTCACAATTTTTCTTGACATTAAGAACCTCCCCCGAGTGCAACAGGTTATTTGATTACGTCTATCTTACTATCATGGTATGAGAAAATAAAGTTGAAATTAAGAAGGTATGAATTGAAGGTCTTAATCTAACCTTACCTCATCGTCAGCCGCACGATCAGATATATCAGCAGGCCAAACCAGGCTAAAATAAGGAGCATAACCACTCCAATGGAGACAATCGTCCAGGTCAGGACTTTTTTTACACCGGCCTCCGCCTTCACTTTTTGAGCTGCAACGTCTATGCCCGGGGTCAGTTCCCGGACCAGTATCATACCCAGCGGGGCGGCAATCAAGTCGTCTATCCAGCCTGCCAGCGGTATAAAGTCGGGTACAAAATCCACCGGTAACACTATATAAACGATAATAACAGCCAGCCCGATAATGCTGCGTATTTTTACAGAACGCGGGATTTCCGGGTCCTTCAAAATCAGAAAAATGGTATAAGGCGTGGTAATCCACTCGACGATGCGGGAAAATATACGCATAGGATGAACATTCCTCCATTGAAACTATACTACCCGGCATGGTGTGTTTTCAATGGGGGTCCCGGTAATACTGTAGAGCCGCCTTTGCATGCTTCTTACCGGATTGAAGCAGTTCACCCTTTCATATCGGACATTTTACCAAGTTCTGTACAATGAAACAGGATACTCATTGCTTCCTCAACCTTATGACCTTCATCAGCTCTAAAAGTCCCTGCATGATTTGTTGAGGGGTTGGAGGGTTCCCGGGGATTTTAGCATCCACCGGGATGACCTTGTCAGCCCCTCCCCTGACGGCATAGGTATCTTTAAAAATACCCCCATCACAGGCATCATCCCCGACAGCTACCACCCATTTGGGCGACGGCATGGCTTCGTAGGTCTTGATCAGGGCTGTTTCCATATTAAGTGTAACCGCTCCGGTCACTACCAGAACGTCCGCATGACGGGGTGAAGCCACAATGGAAATCCCGAAACGCTCTATGTCGTAATAAGTATTGGTCAGATTGTTCAACTCTATTTCAGCGCCGTTGTCGCTGCCCGCATCTACTTCCCGGATGGCCAGGCTTCTGCCGAAAATGGCATCGACCTGCTCTTTCAGGTGTATACCCATGGCTTCAAATACCGCATCCCGTAAATTGGGTTTAACGGCCAGTTTAAGACGTAATATGTTAATAAACGGTTCCAGCATATGGTTATTTTACCTTTCCTGCTATAAGTCCGTACCGGCATAAGATAAATTAAGGCTTTTGTTTATCAAGGGGAAATCCGGCACGATATCATTGATTACGGCATGTTCGATAGCCTGCCAATTGCAAAATGAAGGCGTTCTGATCTTGTAACGATCGATTACGCCATTTTTTATGTAAACCCAGTACATTGTTTGTCCCCTTGGGGCTTCAACAAGTGACAAGGCGCAGCCGTCCTTGATATCGGGCTCAGCTCTGATTTCGCTTCCCCTGAATCCGGAGAGGCCTTTGATCACTTTCCGCAGAACATAGACCGAATCCATGACCTCCTGCACTTTTACCTCGAAGCGGCAAAGCACATCCCCTTTTTCAGCAGTCCGGTAATAAATTCCTATTTCAGGGTAAATACCGTAGGGGTGGTCAAGGCGTGTATCAATCATTTTCCCCGAAGCTCTTGCCGCTGGGCCGGTGATATTCAGAGGAGAGATCAGTTCAGGGCGAATGACACCGGTGGTTTCCAGACGGTCAACGACTGAATCCTGCCGGCGGACAAAATCGACTGATTTTGAAAATCTCCTGGCGAAAGAATCGAGATAGTCCAGAAGCGTCATAAGGTGATTGGCATGTACTTCCTTTTTAAGTCCTCCGGGGCAAAGCATCCCTTTCATAAAACGGGAGCCGGTAAATATTTCGTTATACCTGAATATTTCTTCTCTCAGGGTGTTGAATTCGCTTGCTCCGGCTGAAAATGCCACGTCAACAATCATCCCCGCCAGGTCTCCCAGGTGAGAATATATCCTTTCCATCTCAAGCAGTATAGTCCGCATGTGCCAGGCCCTTGGGGGCACCTGGATTCCGGATATCTTTTCTACCGCCAGACAATAAGCTGTGGCATTGGCTACGGATTCATCTCCGCTGATTGTTTCAGCGATAGTTACCCCCTGGAGCGGTGTTTTACCTTCAGCCAGTTTTTCAATGCCGCGGTGTTTATAGAACATTCTGACTTCCAGATTCAATACTGTCTCGCCATAAACACTAAAATGAAAATGCCCGGGTTCAATTATACCGGCATGTACCGGGCCAACCAGTACCTGGTATACGCCTTCGCCCGTCATCGTCTTAAAAGGGTAGGTTATTTTTGAACCGGCATTCACGGGAATACCGGTTAGAGCCTGGTTCCTGAAACATTTGCGAAGCGGATGAAAATCAAGCGGGTAGGGTTCATGCAAAAAGAGCCTTCTTTTATCGCAGGCATTGTTGAATTCTATTCCGAAGCCATCGCGTATTTCTCTTTCAAACCATACAGCTGAAGGGAAATGCTCACCGATCGATGGCGCCGAACAATTGTTGAGAGAACGCTGCAAAATCACCGGGTTCTTACAGCCGCGTCTTTCAAGGACATACATCAGAGTCAGTCCGGGTTTGTTTTCGAAATTTTCCACCGCAAAAAGACCGATCAGGACAATATCCGCCTCAGGCAGCCGCGGCGCCAGGCTTTTTAGTTCATCTTCCGAAAGCTGAAAATAGGTTTCCTTGTTGCCTCCGGCCGTGAAATAAGAACGGCACAGGATATCGAGTAGTTCGTTGCTTGTGGCTTTTTCCGGTTCAATCATCTTCTGCTTAAAACCCCAAACTGACAGTAATAATCGTTAGCTGGTCCATAAGTCCCGCAGGCAGTCCGGCGCTTACTCCCAGGATAATGGCCATCAATAATATAATCGATACTTTCATCGTCCAGTGCGGATGGTAGGGGATAATCTGCACCTCGGAGCGTTGGGTGAAAGCCCTGATCAGGAGATAGGCAAACGCCGATGCTACAATCAACAACAGAACAAGCACTACCACGAGAAGCCAGTAAGAGGATTGTCCTATTGCTATTAGAATAAACAGCTTTGAAAAGAACATGGGAAAAGGTGGCATACCGAGAACTGCCGCACTGCCGATCACTATTCCCCACGTAGCCAGGGGCTGAAGTTTAAAGGCATTGACCATTTCCTGCATTTTGTTTCCGTGAAATTGATGGTTCAAAACCCCGGCTGAAAAGAAAAGCAGGGTCTTGATCAGGGAGTGTGCCAGGACATGAAACAGGGTCCACAACAACGCCAGGGGAGTACCTAATCCGATGCCTATCAGGACCAGGCCCATGTGTTCAATGCTGGAGAAGGCAATCATCTTTTTGATGTTGGTGCGGGGTATCAGGCTGAGTGCAGCTACCAGTATGCTGAAGACTCCGAACACAAACAGCAATATAGAGATTACATGCCAGGAGGCTGTCAGATGGGCAATGGCAAACAGACGGATGATGCCGTATGTACCACAATTCAGCAGTACCCCGGATAATACGGCGCTGATCATAGAGGGCGCCCTGGCATGAGCTTGCGGCAGCCATGTATGGAAAGGAGCTATACCCGCTTTGGCCGCAAACCCGATAAAAATAAAGACAAAAGCAAACGTAAAATATTGGGGTGACAGTGAACCGGCCATTTGCATAAGTTCATTCCAGCTTAATGTACCGCTTCCCGCCGTTTGTTTGGTCATGGCAAAAAGAATAATAAGCCCGACAACTGAAAATAACATGGCAGTTGAGGCAATGAAAACGTACTTTAAAGCAGCTATGATGTTTTCTTTGGCGCTGATGACCACTATCAGCACCCCGGAAATAATTGTGGTTAACTCCAGGAGAATCCAGAATAAAGCCAGGTTATTAGATAAAAAGGAGAAAACGATCACTATCAAAAGCAAATTGAAGAATGTGTAAAAGAGGCCTACTGAACCTCCCCTGATCGATTCCTTTTCTATCAGGCTTATTACGTAACCTCGCCCATATAGAGCCGTCAGCAGAAAGATTATCGAGGTGATCAGTATCTCATACATGGCCAGCGGGTCGGCTATCAGATATCCATTGAAAGCGTAGAATGGCAGGTCATATTTAGCCAGTGAATATATCGTCAATACAAGGTAAATAGCTGACTGTGCAATTGCCAGGTTGTTGACCCAGTTTGTTTTTACCTTGATATCGGACATCAGGTACCGCCAGAAAAGCGGTGTAAACATCAAAAGGGTGGTCAATGCCCCACTGATTAAATATATCCATAAAATATTCAAGCTAATTACTCTTTTCTGCTATTTTCTGAACCATGATTTAAAGATATCCAAACGGCGGTGAAAATCTTCCTCGGTAGAATCAATGCCGAATGCCAGTATGGTTGCCAGCAGGATGAATATTATCAGATCCACGATGATTAATAGTTCGATAATAAAAGGAAGTTCGGCCATGAACAGGCTGAAAAGCAGTATGCCGTTCTCCATGGTAAGATATCCCATGGTTTTTGTTACTACCTTTTTACGGCTGAAGACAACCAGCATGCCTATCAGTGTCAGAGAGACACCGATGACAGCACCCAGGAAGAACAAATTGTCGTGTGATAGTAAAAATACCCGGGAAAAGGAAACATATACGCCAAACACCAGGATGATCCCTGCCAGCATGGCTCCAACCGGAGTAAGATACCTGAAATCTGCATCACGTTTGAGAGAACTTTCCGTTATTACCCGGTTTAACATATAAGGTATTACGATCACTTTTGTAATCAGTGTGATGACTGCCAGGGCTAAAAGTACATTAGAACCGGTTTTCAAGTACAGCATAAAAGAGATCAGTCCGAT
This sequence comes from uncultured Dehalococcoidales bacterium, assembly GCA_964387005.1. Lineage (GTDB taxonomy): Bacteria > Chloroflexota > Dehalococcoidia > Dehalococcoidales > UBA3254 > CAYLVC01. The sequence goes on from CAYLVC010000059.1 coordinate 5,305, forward strand.
CATAAAAGACTGTATGCCATATACTGAAATGAGTGAAAAGAGGGTTTTCTGCATGATAATCAGCAAAGATGTACCGAGTATCAGTACGAAAAGGATTTTTATTAACACATCCGGGAAGGCAGTTATCATATTAATAACTCAAAAACTATCGTTAGAAAGGCCAGGGCAAATGCCACCATGAATAAAGTACGGAGGTTAAATAGGCGTGATTTGGCCATCAGTGACTCGAAGACAGCCACAATTGTTGCCAGTACAATGCCCTTGAATAAAAACGTTGCCATGGCAATGAATATACCTGCTGCGTTCAGGCTGGCGGATAGTCCCCAGGGTACCAGGACATTGATCAAAAGCGCCATTAACAGAGTATTTTTAACTGCGTGTGATAATTCCATTAAGGCCAGGTTGGGACCGGAAGACTCCAGCAGCATAGCCTCATGTATCATGGTTAGTTCAAGGTGAGTTTCGGGATTGTCTACGGGAATGCGTGAGGTTTCAACAATCAGAACCACAAAAAGGGCGATTGAGATCAGAATAATGGCAGAATCAGTAATCACCAGAGAGCCAAGTGCAACGGTGAACATCTCATGAATATTCCAGGTTTTAAGTACAAATGCCAGTGCGGCAACCACGATCACTACCATCGGCTCAAATATGGCTGAAATGGTCATCTCCCTCGAACTGCCCATTCCTCCAAAAGAACTGCCGGCATCGAGCCCGCCCAAAGCCATAAAAAATCTGGCTGTAACCATGAGATAAAGAAACAATATTACGTTACCCACTCCGAAAACCGGCCCAGGGATAAAGGTTACAGGCACAAAAAGAGAAGCCGCAAGCAAAAATACCAGATTAATGTAAGGCGCAATGCGAGAAATGAAAGAAGCATTGCAGGAAAAGACCTGCTCTTTCTTTAGAAGTTTGCCCAGCAAATAGTATGTTTGCAGTAAAGGGGGGCCTCTTCTTCCCTGTAAAATGGCCTTGATTCTTTTAGTCCAGCCCATGAATAAGGGAGAGATCAGCAGGATAAAAACAGTATTAATGATGAAATAGACAGCGAATGATATGGTCACAGCAGCCACCCCACCACTATTACCAGCAGCGCAATCGTGATGAAAGAATAAAGGATGAAGGTATCAAGGTCAACGTTCTGGATGTTTGAAACCCACAAGGATATTTTTCGGACAAATTGTACTACCGGCTGATACAACTTCTCTTCAAATATTTTCATAGTTTGAATTTCTGCGGTACCGTTTTTAAAAATACTGGTATACTTATCCCAGAAATTACGTTTTACAATTTTACGGGTCCGGTAGAGGGGTTTAAAAAAAGTTAGAATAGGTTCTGAAAAACCGGAAGCAGTATATTCGGCACTGCTGTCTGTCTCGGGCAAGCCGCAGGCCCAGGTTTGTGAAATCCTGGAAGTTTTGCTGGAAGTCCGCCGGATTACCAGCACTGCCAGACCTAAAAATACAAGTATTATGATACTGATGCCGAGCAAATCAGGCACAGGAAAATCATATCCAAGGAAATGAAATATCTGGAAGGAAAAAATACCCAGGATGATGCACAATACTGCCAGAATTGCAGGACCAATCAGCATACATAACGGTGCTTCATGAGCACTCGAGGCTTTTTCAGATCTGGCTGCGGCTAAAAATATGATACCGAAAGCCTTGACAAAACAAGCTGATGCCAGAGCACTGGTCAGGGCAAACAACGAAAGGCAGATGAATAGCAATATGATAACATAGGTGTTTGTTATCAAAAAAGACTGAAAGAAAGCCTGGAAGATCATCAACTCGCTGACAAACCCGTTAAGCGGTGGCAGGGCGGATATGGAAACTGCACCGATCAGAAATAAAAAGGCTGTAACCGGCATTTTTTTTACCAGGCCCCCCATTCTTTCGATGTTCCTGGTACCTGTTGCTTCTACCACCGACCCGGCTGTTAAAAACAAAAGACTCTTAAAAAGGGCATGGTTCAGAGTATGCAGCAAGGCCGCCGCCAGGCTTAAAAATGCCAGATTTTCTAAACCGTATTGCTGGAATATCTGATAAAGCCCCAGGCCGATCAGGATTATGCCGATATTTTCGATACTGTGATATGCCAGCAGCCTCTTGATATCGTGCTCTTTAAGGGCGTAAATTACCCCCAGCAAGGCGGTGATTGTGCCGAATATGAGGATGACAATCCCCCACCATAGTTCCGGCTGGAGAACATCCAGCAGATACCTGACAAAGCCGTAAATGGCAACCTTTATCATTACGCCTGACATAAGCGCGGAAACATTCGACGGACTGGCTGAATGGGCATAGGGCAGCCATTTATGAAAGGGTATAATTCCTGCCTTGATGCCGAAGCCGGCAAATAAAGCCAGGAAGATCGTGGAGTTTAAAACCGGAGATATTGTATTCAATTTTTGTAAACTGAAGGAACCGGTTACTGAATAGATGATGATGAGCGCCAGCAGGAGAAACAAAGTGCTCATCTGTGTCATGATAAAGTAAAATAGTCCGGATTTAGCTGTTTCACCCTTTTCGTATTGAAACATTACCATGAAGAATGAGACCAGTGACATGAGTTCCCAGAAAATGAGTTGAGATAAGAAATTATCCGAAGCAACAAACAATACCATAGATAAAACGAAGAGGGTAATTAAAGGGATGAAAAGATTTCTGCGTATGCCTGAAGTGGTTATCTCAACATAATTTAGGGAATAGACGGCGACACCGGCTGAAATCAGGCTTATAAGAAAAATAAAAAGAGCACTTAGCCGGTCCAGCATAAAAGAAAATTTCACCTGGGGTAAGATTTCAAGACAGGAAAAGTTCAGCGTTTGATTGCTAATGAAGACCTGTACGGACAGGATGATAAACACAAGACAGCCTGCAAGAGTAGTAAAAAGCGATAACCTGCGCGTGAAGCGAGTGTCCACAGGAATAAGGCTCAAGCCCAAAATTATTGAAAAAAGACATAAAATTAGACCAGACAAAAATAATATCAAGTTGAGTTAAAACCTGCCCGTACCGGAAAAAGGCCAACACGATAATGCGGGTAGAGGAAGAAAATACCCCCTACGAGGTGTGGTTAATTCAGTACAAAAGCTATTTTAGTCTTCCCCGGATAACCTGTCAAAGCCGGAATTCAGGAATTCCAATTAACCGTAGAAGCTATTTTGGGCTCTCGGGAGAGAATCAGACCATGATGAACGGGTAAGGGCGTTGAAAATAATTCGTTGATGGCAAAAATGATTAATTTATATATTAGCCTTTACGCCTATCGTCATAGCCGGTTAACCCGGAATGTTCACAAATCCCGGGTCAAAGGATATTTGTCGATATTTTATTGGTCAGGCAAAACAAATTGTTGATAGAAATACAATCCAATTGAACACTAATAAAGAAGAATGCCTGTATTAGCAATTTGCCCATTAAAAAGCGCCGTGCTATGCTGATATGAGCAGCATATACGTGATTATGAACAACAACAAGGTTAATTCGTGCCCGCTTTATTGATTCAAAGACGATGACTATAATTTTACGTTTATTAGCTTTTGCCAAAAAATACTGGCCGTTCTGGCTGCTGGCTTTTGTTTGCCTGCTTTTGAGCACGGGCTTCAGCCTGATAATCCCCATGCAGCTGGCAAACGGGATTGATGCAGCTTTAAAATCGGACTCACGCAGTTTGATCATTATGGCTGCCGGCATAATCGTCGCGGCCAGTGTCTTGAACGGAGTGGTGGGATATTTCAACCGTTATCTGACACAGGTAACCTCGCAAAAAGTATCGTATGATATACGCAATGCTGTTTATGACCATCTCCAGAGATTGAGTTTTGCCTATTACGATAAACAGCAGACCGGGCAGTTGATGTCCAGGGCTACGGTGGATATTGAAGCTGTCAGGATGTTCCTGAGTGAAGGACTGTTGAACATTTTTTCGACTGTCCTGTTGATGACGGGCATTACTGTTCTGCTTTTAATCACCAGTTGGCGGCTGGCACTGATAACGCTGGCCTTTATACCATTAATAGTCTGGATCACCTTCATGCTGGGCCGCAGGATGCAGCCGTTCTGGATGAAAGTGCAGCAGTTGATGGCAGCTCTGGGCGTTACACTCCAGGAAAGTTTGGCCGGCATCATGGTGGTAAAGGCCTTCGCCCGTCAGGGTTATGAGCAGGAAAAGTTCACTGAAGACGCCCGGAAGTTGTACCAGGCGCAGGTTGGCACAGCCAGGATAATGGCCGTTAACATGCCCATGATGACTTTTCTTATGAGCTTGCCCATTGCTATCGTAATCTGGTACGGTGGGCAGCAGGTAGTAGCCGGGGATATGACCGTCGGCGGCATCGTTCAGTTTATTATTTACCTGGGTTTGCTCTCAATGCCTATCAGACGCCTGGGTATGATTGCGGCCATGCTTTCACGCTTTGTTTCAGCGGGTCAAAGAGTGATAGAAATCTTTGATACCAGTTCCCTGGTGATAGAAAAAACGGGGGCCTTTAAGCTGGACAGGATAAGAGGGTCCGTGGTTTTTGACCATGTGAGCTTCAGCTATGATACGGAAGCAGAAGCGCTGTCGGACATAAACTTTAAAGTTGAACCCGGTCAACTGGTGGCGCTGGCAGGCGGTTCAGGCAGCGGCAAAAGCACCATAATAAACCTCATACCCCGTTTCTATGACGTTACTGCCGGCAGGATCTGCGTGGATGGCATCGATATACGGGACATCAGCCTGGACTCTCTGCGCCGCAATATAGGCCTTGCCCAGCAGGATGTTTTTCTATTCTCCGCCACAGTAAAAGAAAACAT
>CAYLVC010000059.1:10212-12129 GCA_964387005.1 uncultured Dehalococcoidales bacterium
AGGGCGCTTGAGGAGCTGATTAAAGGAAGGACGACTTTTGTTATCACCCACCGCCTTCCAATAATTAAAAACGCCGATCTTATTCTGGTGTTGAAAGATGGAAGGGTAGTGGAGCAGGGTAAACACCAGGAACTAATGGAATTGAACGGACTATACAAACAGTCCTATTTGTCACAGCTTGCTATTGGCGGCAGCGAGGAATAACGGGGGAGGGCAGCTAATGTTTCATGGGGGAGGCCCCCTGGGTGGAGGCCATGCCGGAAGGGGACCTGGCGGTCCTGCGGGTAGCCGGTTGAGCAGCGCCCTGGACGCGGGGGAAGAGAACGAGGCGGGCAAGGTTTACGATGCCCGTGTTCTGAAAAAACTTCCTGCATATATGTCCTGGGTAAAAAAAGAGCTGGGTATCGGCATAGCAGGAACGGTTATCCGCACGCTGACTGCTTTAATTATGCCCATACTGGTAAGAAACGCCACGAATGAGATCATCGCCGGAAGAATAGATATCCTTGGCATTATCGCTTTAGTCTACCTGGCAATGGCTTTGCTGCAGTGGGGTGGCCAGTTCATGGAAACCCTGAATCTCTCATTGGCCAGCCAGGGAATACTCTTCAGGATGCGCACCCAGCTTTTCAGTCATTTACAGCAGCTTTCACTGGGATTTTTTGATGCCAACAAGGTCGGCAAGCTGATGTCGCGGGTACAAAATGATGTAGACCAGCTCCAGACGCTGGTAACCCAGGACATCATCAATATTCTGGCCAACGGGCTGACGTTGATCGCCATTGCGGTGGTCATGATGGTTATGAACCTTCATCTTGCCCTTATTGGTCTGGCCGTAGTGCCGGTGCTGGCGGCCATCATAATCCTCTGGCAAAAAAGGGCCCGCAGGGCTTTCATCAAGGTCAGGCAAAAGATCGCCGTGGTCAATGACCAGCTTCAGGAAGGTATATCCGGGGTCAGGGTTACCCAGAGCCTTTCCAGGGAAAAAGAGAACCTGAGGCAATTTGATGAAGCCAACAGGGAACACCTGAATGCCAATGTAGAAGCGGCCAGGCTTCAGGCCTTCATGATGCCGGTAAACAATATTCTGACCAATGTCTCTTATGCCCTGGTACTGGTCTTCGGAGGATTCCAGGTGCTTGAAGGGAAGACGGATGTGGGTACCATTGTGGCTTTTCTATTGTATGTGCAGCGCTTTTTCATACCCGTTATGGAATTGATCATGCTATATACCGAGATACAGAGGGCCATGGCCTCCGCTTCACGCATATTTGAACTGCTGGGTGTTGCTCCCCAGATAAAAGATGAACCCTCGGCCATCGATCTACCGCCAGTAAAAGGTAAAATACAGTTTAAAAAAGTAAGTTTCAGTTATTTGCCTGGGACGGAAGTATTACATGATATAGATTTTACCATCGAACCCGGGCGAACGGTGGCCATCGCCGGACGGACCGGCGCCGGGAAGAGCAGCCTTACAAGCCTGATCACACGGCTGTACGAGGTCAGCAGCGGAGCGGTCTTGATAGATGGTTATGATGTAAAATCGGTCACCCAGGACTCTCTGCGCAGGCAAATTGGTGTAGTCCCGCAGGACCCCTTTCTGTTTTCAGGTACTATTGAAAGCAATATCAAATACGGATGTCCTGAAGCGACTGATGAAGAGGTAGTAGAGGCGGCCAGAGCATCCGGAGCCCATGAATTTATCAGCCGCCTGGATAAAAAATATAAGACTCCGGTAGGCGAAAGAGGAGGCAGCCTGAGTGCAGGACAACGCCAGCTTGTTTGCCTGGCCAGGGCGGTCCTGCTGAAGCCCCCTGTATTGATCCTGGATGAAGCTACTTCGAGCGTTGATACCAGTACTGAGCGTATCATGCAGACTTCGCTGCAAAATATGTCCGGAGCCAGGACCTGCGTCAT
>CAYLVC010000060.1:0-12122 GCA_964387005.1 uncultured Dehalococcoidales bacterium
GAAGGGCTGCCTTTACTTACCAGTCCCAACCTCATTGTAGGCATGGAACGGGTGGAGGATGCTGGAGTTTACCGGATTTCTGATGACATAGCCATTGTTCAAACTCTGGACTTCTTTACCCCTACCGTCGATGATCCGTTCGCTTTCGGTCAGATCGCTGCTGCCAATTCCCTCAGCGATGTTTACGCCATGGGGGGAACACCCATTACGGCAATGAATATCGTGTGTTTTCCGGTACAAACCATGGATGTCTCCATACTCCGGGAAATCTTGAGGGGGGGAATTGAAAAAATCCGGGAATCAGGAGCGGTTCTCGTTGGCGGACACAGCGTGGATGACACCGAGTTGAAATACGGGCTTTCTGTTACCGGGACCATTGATCCCCGCAAAATCCTGCGTAAAGAGACTGCCAGGCCCGGAGATCGGCTGATTCTCACCAAACCCCTTGGTACCGGCATAATCAGTACGGCTGTAAAGGCAGATTTGGCTGACGAGAAGGCTGTGGCCTCTATGATAGAATCAATGTCTGCTCTAAATAAAAAAGCCTCTGAAATCATGCACAGCGTGGGTATTAATGCCTGCACCGATGTCACCGGATTCGGTTTAATCGGTCACGCCGCTGAAATGATTGAGGATACAAATGTTGGTATGGTTATATACGCCTCTTCAATCCCGTTGCTGAATGGAGCCGCTGAACTGGCCGAACAGGGGATGATACCGGGCGGACTCTACCGCAACCGGGATTTTCGCAGCTCCATCATGGATCTGTCACCCGAGTTGACCCAGTTTCAATCTGATATTATTTTTGATCCGCAGACTTCTGGCGGATTGCTCATGGCGGTCCCGCAGGAAAAGACCTCTAATTTGCTCGATCTATTGCATAACGCGGGAATCAGGCAAGCAGCCATTATAGGCGAAGTCGTGGATCATCCCAAAGGCAGAATAAAAGTTGTATCCGGTACCAATGACATTTAATAGTTACGTATTTTTTAGTGAGGAGAAATATGCGGGCAGTCATTACCGTTATAGGACAGGATAAGAAAGGCATTATCGCCGGAGTGAGTACGGTTCTTGCCGATGAAGGTATAAACATCCTGGATATCAGCCAGACCACCCTTCAGGAATATTTTGCCATGATCATGCTGGTTGACCTGGGGGATGCCGTCACAGCCTTTCATGAAATCAAAAAGAAACTCGATGATAAGGGCAATGAAATGGGAATGCAGATCAGAATCCAGCATGAAGATATATTCAACGCCATGCACCAGATCTAAGGGGAGAAGATACCAATGTCACCGATGATTAATCGCGAAAATATTCTGGAAACGATTAGGATGATCCAGTCTGAAAACCTGGATATTCGTACGATAACTATGGGGATAACCCTTTTTGATTGTGCCGATCCTGACGGCCAAAAAGCCAGGGAGAAAATCCACCAGAAAATCGTCCGTCTGGCCGGCAGTCTGGTCAAAGTGGGCGATTCGATAGAAGAAGATTACGGCATTCCAATCGTCAACAAACGCCTCGCTGTTACTCCAATTTGCCTGATTGCTCCGGCTTCGGCGGAGGAAGACTATGTTGCTTTTGCCGAGACTATGGATAAGAGCGCAAAAGAGGTTGGTGTAGATTTCATAGGTGGATTTTCGGCCATAGTCCAGAAAGGGTGTTCGAGGGGAGACAGGATTCTTCTGAACTCTATTCCACAGGCTATGGCTAATACGGATGTTGTTTGCTCATCTGTCAACGTTGGTACTACCCGGGCGGGATTGAATATGGATATTGTAAGAGAGATGGGAAGGATCATCAAAGAGACTTCTCGTCTAACTGCTGCTCAAAATAGCCTTGGTTGTGCTAAAATAACCGTTTTTGCCAATGCCGTTGACGATAACCCCTTCATGGCCGGTGCTTTTACCGGTATCGGGGAAGAAGAATGTGCCATCAATGTGGGTATCAGCGGTCCGGGCGTGATCCGTTCGGCGGTAGAAAAAGTTAAAGGACAGTCCTTTGATATTTTAGCGGACACCATCAAGAAAATGGCTTTTAAAATAACCCGTGCCGGACAACTGGTTGCCCAGGAGGCTTCCAGACGCCTTGGAGTTAAATTTGGTATAGTCGATTTGTCTCTCGCTCCAACTCCCAGGGCAGGTGACAGCATCGCCAATATACTTGAACAAATGGGACTGGAGTCCTGTGGTACCCATGGTACCACCGCTGCCCTGGCCTTATTGACAGATTCAATTAAAAAAGGCGGTCTGATGGCCTGCAGCCATGCCGGCGGTCTTTCCGGAGCCTTCATCCCCGTCAGTGAAGACGCGGGGATGATTGAGGCTGTCAACAGAGGCTCAATTTCAATAGACAAACTTGAAGCCATGACCTGCGTTTGTTCGGTGGGTCTGGATATGATAGCTGTTCCCGGAGATACTCCGGATGAGACTATTTCAGCTATAATTGCGGACGAAGCCTCAATCGGCATAGCTAATAACAAAACCACCTCTGTCCGTATCATTCCGGTGTACGGCAAAAAAACCGGCGACCAGGTTGAATTCGGCGGACTGCTGGGCCGGGCTCCTGTAATGGCTGTCAATCCCTTTTCAAGCAAGGACTTTATACGGCGCAGCGGTCGCATACCGGCGCCTCTTCACAGCTACAGGAACTAAACCGGTATTATAACCCGGTCTTTTCCCTTTGAAGGATAAACTGGAGCGTATTTTTTGCTGACAAAACAATGTATTGTCTTAATTGGCATGGCCGGCGCCGGAAAATCTACCATTGGAACAAGATTGGCGGCAGTTCTGGATTTGCGATTTATCGACCTGGATATATATATTCAGGAAAAAGAAAAAAGCACCATTCAGGAGATTATTGATAATCGGGGAGAAAATACTCTCCTTTCGCTGGAGGAGCAATATCTTTTTGAATTGGATCTCAACAACTGTGTTATAGCCCCCGGCGGCAGCGTTGTGTACCTGCCGGACTTAATGGCTTACCTTAAAAGCAAAGCCCTTATGATATTTCTGGACGTTAGCTTTGAGGAATTGGAAAAGAGACTCAATGATGTCTCCAGCCGCGGAATAGTCGGTTTGAAAAATAAAACATTGCGCCGGATATTCGATGAGAGAAGACCACTGTATTTAAACTATGCCGATTTCACAATCAACGTGCAGCGGAAGTCCCGTAACCAGGTAGTCGATGAAATAGCGGATATGCTAACCAATTAGCCTTTTTGGGGTATTTAAACTACAATGGTAATATGCTAAGATGTAGGCATTAGATACAATAGAATAGATTCTACCGCCAGAATTGCCATATCTGGAAGAGTAATAATAAAGTCAGGGGAGGAATTCCGATAATGCCGCAGTCAATAGAATATCAGAAGATTATGACTGAAATCGTATACATTAATCTGCCCGGTCCCCAGAATCCGGAGCCGACCATGAGTGGTGGAGAACTACTACATGGATTTCTGGCAGAAATCCACAACACAAATGATCCCAACACTAAAAAATATGTTCATGATCTTTGTTTGAAATGGAATGTACATTATCGTTAAAAGCCATTTTTTAGTTCATGGTTAATCCGTGTGTAACCTGTTGAAAAGCTATTAGCTTTTTTGGCAGTATTTTTAGTGTCATATCACAGTTTATCTTCAATTGATGGAATGAGCCTATAAGTTCGACTTCAGCAGCCTGTAATTGGTCCGTTTGTATTTATCTTGCTGGCTTTTAGGGTAAATTTGTTTTTCTGTTGTCATTAAATGCCGGATTTTTGTTTGCTTTAATCAGCGTATACGATTTGTATCCCCGAATTGTCCCGGGCATCGACCAGTTTCAGTCTTACGCTGAACCGTTTATAAATACATTGGGAGAAAAGATGCGTATGAATTAAGATAATTTGCTGATTATTTGGAAAAATCCCAGCTGAATAAAATAAATATATTTGTTGTGCTTATATAGGTAAGAATAACCATTGAAGGAAGATGAAATGAAAAGAATGGAAATCCGCAATATCCTGGAAAAAGAACGAAAACGGCTGCTGGCAGAATTGGAAATGCGTACCGGGGCTGAGTTAACCGGGGACAGGGCGATCAGTTCATATAATAAGAAATTTGAGGCAGCCGACCAGTTAAGTGAATTGGAAAGAGGCCGAGCAATTGACCAGAGACTGAAGATTCAACTGGCTGAAATTGAACATGCTTTGGAAAAAGTGGATAAAGGAACATATGGGATCTGTGATGTCTGCGGCCAGCCGATTGCACCGGAGAGGCTGAAAGCTCTCCCTTATACCGGTTTTTGCCTGAGCTGCAAATCCAAGACATCCAGTATTGCAGGCAGTGTGTATGCCAGGTAAAAAGAAAATCGAGTATATAATAAGGCTCTGTTCTTTATTTCTCATGTCAATTCTGAGAAGAGAACAGAGCCGGATGGTTTTATGTCCTGTTTTACATAATAAAAACAGGAATCAGGCAAGCGTGTTCCTCACTGGCAGCTTTGTTGGCATGCCAGGTAAATATTGTTGAACATCTTTTCAATTTTGTCTATGGGTGTCGACGCAAAAGCGATGCGGAACAGGTTCTTTTCGCTGTAACAAATCAACCCGGTGCTGTATTGACTTAACAGGATTTCCCATATTTTATCGGCTTTACCCCTCTTCAAACGAATGCACATGAAATACCCCGAGTTAAATGGCAGCGCTTCAAAATAGTCCTCATATTCTCTGTGGGCAAACAGAATCGATTTCACTCTGGCATAGCGTTCGCGAATTTTCTCCTTGTTGATTTCTTTTTCTTTTTTGTACGTTTCCGATTTTAGAGCGTTGACAAAAAGTGATTGCGAAGGATGCGGAGAATTGGAAATATTTCCCCTGATGGCACCGGCAGTTTTGTCTTCCAGCGCTTTGTACAGCTCTCTGCTTCCGTTTTTTATACCGTATGTGATATACCCCACTCGGAAACCCCAGGCATATTCTTCCTTGGTAATCCCGTCCACTTTTATAGCCAGCAGGTTTGGATGCAGTTTAGACAGTTCTGCGAACAAGGACTCCGGGTAGACGTCATCTTCAAATGCCAGGCCGAAGTACGAATCATCCAGTATCACCACCAGTTTGTTTCCAGCTTCTGCTGATTGCTTCAATGCCTCGATTATTGCAACAGCAGCATCCCTGGTGGGAGTGTAGCCGGAGGGATTATTAGGAAAATTCAGGAGCACGATTCTTTTTCCGGCAGGACCCGAGCAGACCGATTCCTTAAAAGAATCAATATCGAACCCCTTGTTTTTAAAGAAATTAAAAAACTTCAGGTCAGCTCCAAAGGCATTTGTATAAATCAGATCGTAGTTTTCCCAGTAAAGGTCTGCCAGAAGCACTGTGTCAGTCTCTTCAACAAACATATAACCCACCATGCTTAATCCGTGCGTTACTCCGCAGGTTACCAGGGGCAGACTGATTTCCTGGGTCCCCAGGGATGGATTTTTAACCTTCATTAACTCCAGCCATTTGTCTCTCAGGGTCTTGAGACCATCGCTCGGGGCATAGGGAAAGGCATCTTTTGCGTCCAGTTCAAGGCGGCTGGCGATACTGGGTAAAACCATGGGTTTTCCGTCATTTTCATAGGCAGTACCGATGGTAGCATTGATTTCTTTTCCCTTGGCGGCATTACCCTGTGCCAGTACCCCCATTTTGGGGAAATAGATGGCTTTGCCTTTTTTAGACAGCAAAGCATATACCACCGGGCTCTGGGATTGGATAATATGGTTCAGCTCTTCAGCTTGTGCATTAATGGCTGCCATGCGCAATCCTCCTTTTATCGCTGCAATAAACTGGTTTTATATTACAAGTATTTCAGTGCTTTGAGACAATAGTTATGCCCTGTCCGTTGAATCAGATACATCATCTCTAAAACGACGGACAGGGCGGCAATAATCAGACTCTAGTTGAATTTCTTTAACGGAAGCCCGGCTTCCGATCTGGCGTCATTAATGTGAATTTTAATAGATTCATCAATCGGAAGCAAGGTATAGTTGAAATCTTCTTTAGCCCTTTGCATGCTGACCTTCCAGGGAAGGCCTGTTTTCCCTGTTGAAACTGTGGGTTTGTCTCCAAATGATATTTTGGCATCCGGCAGGTATTTCCGGATAACTGCTGCCATATCTCTGGGGGATGTTGGAGGACCACCGACATTATATACTGGATGAGGGGATGAAGGGGCCTTAATTAGTATACGTGTAAATTCACCCAGATCATCAGCCGAAACCAGTGACATAAGTCCCTCCCCGTCGCCTTCCATTGAGAAGGGTTTGCCAACAGCAGCGAAGGAAGGCATGTCGGACCAGTGCTGGGCGGGTGACAGTCCGCCGTGTCCGTAGCCGATAGTTGGACGCAAAGCGGTAAAATTCATACCGGCAAGCTGGGTATATTGACCTGCAATGATCTCTGCAAAAAGCTTGCAGACTGCGTATGAATGGGTGGGATTGGTCTGATCGTCTTCAGTTACCTCCCTGTCGCCATACATGGCTTGAGGCCCATAAACGGTCTCAGAACTGGCAAAAACCACCCTCTTTACATCCATTAACCTGGCAGCTTCAAAAGCGTTGCACATTCCCAGGGCATTAACCCTGGTGCTGAGCCTTGGATTGGTGTTTACCGCTGCGCCCATCACAAAAGCCCAGTTGACAAGCTTGTTAATGGAATAGCGTTTCATGGCATTTAGAATATCTTCTATGTCGGAAACGTCTCCGCGGACAAAGGCGAATTTATCAGCATATTTTTGAATCGAGCTCATAAACCAGTCTCTGGGTGGATTAAGATCCAGTGACACTACTTTCTTAACATCAGGGTCTCTCAGCAGATAAGTGACTGTTTTCCGCCCGAAAAGACCGCTCCCTCCAATTACCAGAACTTTCAATTTGTCCTCCTTATATCTTTTGTTGATTTAATTTATATTCATATTGTATTGCTTATCCCGGGGTAAATCCAGTTAATTGCTGGCCTTTTTGGATAGAATGAACAACTATGGCAACAACGCTGTTCCGGCGTTATACCTGCATTCCTGTTAATTCAGGAAAACACTGTGAAAGCGCCTGTTGCGGGTAATCCGGTACTCACATGACATACTATGGAGTATCACTGCAATAAGGAGTATAATCTAACTCAATTACAGCAAAGATTAATTCAGGAGTGAGAAAATGCCGGTAAAAGAAGATGTCTACGTTAAATTGTCGGAAAAGATAGGCGTTGTGGGTTATCCACGCTACATCGAAATCCTTAAAAACGAAATGACACCGGAAGAAGCTGAACTGGATGTGGACCTGTCTGAAGGAATGACAGGTCAGCAGATGATGACTAAATACAATATTGATGAAAAGACACTATCTGAAAGGATTGAGGACCTTGTAAAGAGACGGTTTGTTATGCGGAAAAAAGATGGTACCTACTCTATTCCGGTAATGCCGCGCTTTTTTCCTCGTATAAACAATACACCGAAACTCAAAGAGTTGTGGTTTGATTTCTTCCATTCGGGTGATTATGTTGAAATAGACGTAAACCATATGAAAGCCCGGGCCAGTAAACGCCCTGAAATAAAATCGCACAAAATTATACCTGCCCGACTGGCGCTTAAAGCCAGTCCCAATATACCCCCGGACCAGATCCTGTGGTATGAAGATAAGGAGCAAATATTCAGAAGGTCAGCCAGAATAGGACAGGGAGGGTTCAACAAAGAAGACGAAACACTGGGGACACTGGAAGGCTGCGGATGCCGCCGTTACTGGGGGACGTGTGACAGTCCCGGCGGCTGCACCTGCTGGGAGTGGAAACCAGGGCAGTGGGGAATACAAAAGCCGCATGGCCTGCCTTTTGGCGATATCCCTGAGGTTACTTTTGAACAGGCCCTGACCACCAGTGAGACCATGGAAAACTATGGCCTGATCTGCATGTCTCCCAATACGGCCCAGATTGATTCCACCTGCAACTGCTGCGAATGCTGCTGCGAGATAATATCCGGATTCAAGAAACTGGCTAACATCTGGGAACTGATATCACCCAGCCGGTTCAGGGCTGTCATCGACCAGGATAAATGCCAGGGATGCCAGACCTGTGTTGAAAGATGTCATTTCGATGCCATCGAGTTTAAAAAAATGGCCGGATCGAAAAAGATGAAAGCCTTCGTTATTGACGAGCATTGTATGGGCTGCGGGCTGTGCATCTTTAAATGTCCCCATCAAGCAATGCGGTTCCAAATAGTCAGGCCTCCATCCCATATTCCGACTATCAGCGTAATTGAGCTTTTCGGTGGCAATTTAGAATAGCCCGGTTTATTTCTTATCCTGTTTTTTAAGAGGTTTCAGCAGGTACTCAAGCCCGTTGACCTTGATTTCATGCATGGCCGATAATTGTATGCCCAGTTTCCCCTGGGGATAGCCTTTCCGCTGAAACCAGACCAGGTACGGCTCTGGCAAATCGCAAATCAGCCTGTCTTTGTATTTGCCAAAAGGCATCCTGGTATTCGCCAGTTCCAGCAGCATGCCTTTATCCATGCATTGTGTTCCTTTGTTTTCTTCCATACATATTCCCTGATTTTTGTTTCATTATACACGATAAATAATTATATGGCGTATCTTGCCAGGAATGGAACTCGCCCATGAATATCACATCATCGATACTGAAACCAGTCGGCAATAAGGGTTTCCGGCTTCAATGTGGTATGATAATCAGGAAAGGTGATATTTAATTATGAATGGTATACAGCGCAATAGCATTAAGCCCGGCTTAAGAGTATCAATCGTGCTAAAGGAAGACCAGCGTTCCGGGAAATTAACAGATGGGACGGTCAAAGATATACTTACAAAATCTGCGGTTCATCCTCACGGCATTAAAGTCCGGCTGGAAAATGGTCAAATAGGCCGGGTAAAAGAGATAAAATAAGCTCTTTTTTAAGTTAACACCTGCGCTTTGGTTTTCTCCGAATTTTAGAGAGTTATATAGATGATCCCTGGCAACAGATTGCAATTCCGGCAAAGGAGGTTATCGCCATAAATGGCCTATATCAATGTTCAAGGGGTTAACCTGGCCTTTGGCGGTACCCCTCTCTTTGAGGATATTAACCTGACTGTCGAGCAGTACGAGAGAATCGCTCTGGTTGGACGAAATGGGGCTGGCAAGTCAACCCTGCTCAAACTGATTGCAGGATTCTTCAAGCCCGATAGCGGTGCAGTTGCTCTTCAAAAGGGCATCCGCGTCTCTTACCTTGACCAGATAGTACCGGGTGAAATGCCCGGTACCGTTCTGGAAATCGTGCAGAGCGAAGTCTCCCTGAATACAAATCCCGTTGATAATAAAAGTGAAAAAGAGCAACTGCACAGGGCTAAGAAAGTAATTACACAGTTGGGTTTGAATGCTGACAGGGTTTTTAATGATCTTTCCGCCGGACTCAAACGTCAGGTTCTTCTGGCCAGGTCACTGGCCGGTGAACCGGACATACTCCTTCTGGACGAACCTACCAACCATATGGACATCGATTCCATAAAACGGCTGGAAGAAACGCTGCTTAAATTTTCCGGAGCTGTTATATTTGTAACTCATGACCGTATGTTCTTACAGCGAATCTCTACGCGCATTGTAGAAATTGACAGGGGACGGCTCTTTGACCAGTCGTGCGATTATACTACCTTCCTGGAACGCCGGGCGGCTGCCCTTGAGGTTGAAGATACTCATAATGTTCTCTTTGATAAAAAACTGGCAAAGGAAGAACACTGGGTTAGAGGTGGTATTACAGCCCGCCGTACCCGTAATGAAGGAAGGGTTCGTGAATTACAAAAATTGAGAGAAATCCGCCGGGCCAGACGTGAACGCCCGGGAGTTGTAAAACTGGAAGCACAGGACGTTGAGCGCTCCGGTATGCTGATAATAAAGGCCAAAAATGTCAGTTTCTCTTACGGCGATATCCCGGTTATCCAGGATTTTTCTGCTACTATTATGAAGGGTGATAGGGTCGGCATTTTGGGACCCAATGGCAGCGGAAAAACAACACTCTTACGTTTACTTCTGGATGAAATAAAACCCTCCTCCGGCAGTATCCGTCTCGGAACAAACCTTCAGGTTAGTTATTTTGACCAGCTCCGTGAGCAGCTGGATGACAATAAAACCGTTCAGGACAATATCGTAGAAGACAACCAGGATACTGTATCCATCAATGGCAAAAAGCGGCATATTATCGGGTATTTGCAGGACTTTCTCTTTTCCCCTGATCAGGCCCGTTCTTATGTGTCCCTTCTTTCCGGAGGGGAACGAAACCGGCTGTTGCTGGCACGGCTGTTTACCCGCCCTTCCAATCTCCTGGTAATGGATGAGCCGACCAATGACCTGGATATTGAAACCTTGGAACTGCTGGAAGAATACCTGATGAATTACAAAGGAACGGTGATTCTGGTAAGTCATGACCGGTCTTTTATCAACAATGTAGTTACCAGCACACTGGTATTTGAGGGCGCCGGACAAATCAAAGAGTACATTGGAGGGTATGACGACTGGCTGCGCCAGCGTCCTGTCGAAAACAAGCCGGCCAGAATTTCTACGCCAAAAAAAGAACCGGCGCAGGTCAAACTTCCCAGACCAAAGACCAGATTCGGACCCTATCAGCAGAAGGAACTGGATTCTTTACCTGGAGTTATTCAGTCTCTGGAAACGGAACAGGAAGAATTATACAGGGCCATGGGTGATCCGAATATCTACAAAAAAGATAAACCAGAAATTAACGGTATGAAAGAAAGAGTTGAGGCAATAAAGACTTTACTGGCTGATTCTTATTCCCGCTGGGAGGAACTCGAACAACTGAAAGAGCAGTCAAAGTGATAGTGTTATGCCCGTATTGAAATTGGTTATTTCCTCCATTTGCTGCCCCAGTATTTGGTTGTCCGGCTGAATCCCGAGACCAGTCTGTCACTTTCGGTATTGCCCTCAGTATTATTCACTTTCCGGGTCACCGGCAAAGCCTTGATTATTTCCAGCTTTCGACCTTTAATGGACTTACCCTGCAAACTTTCAATAGCCGATTCACCTGCCATCACAGAAGGCATTTCGACAAAACCACATCCCCGGCCCTGTCCGCTGCCGATTGACAGGTCGTTCATCAGGACTACTGAATTAACTTCGCCAAAACTGGTAAATTCACTCCGTAGATCACTCTCGGTTACTTCAAGAGATAAGTTACCCACATATATAAACATCCAGTTCCTCCTTTTCCGAGATTGCTTCCCTGTTTTAGGCAATACCTTCGGGTCAGGAATCAGTTCGCTTGTTCAGCTCTTCCGGAGTTTAATGCTTTTGTGTTATATCTAAAGTTAAAGGATTGCCCCATTTTTTACGCTTTTCCACGATAGACTATCCCATGCCCAGAGATTCTGGTTGCACACAGGGCAGTTAATTCGTGTTATGTTTCCTGAGACTTGCGTTTGACCTTTTATCAACTTTTTACAATGGCTGCAAAACGTCTTTTTTACGGGCAGTCTTATTAGTGTTCCACTTTTAGATTTTTCAGGTTTTTTTGTTTCAATTCTGCTTCTGTTTTTGGAATCTGGTATCATATAATATTCTCCTTAAATAATGTTCAATAATGTTTGACTTATTCCCAGGTCTACTGCTGCCAAACAGGCTTTCCTGTTACCCCTGTACAAATCAGGTAAGGAGCAAAGATATTGATATCATGGGTGGGATTGATGAGAACTTGAGTTTCTTCTCGGATTTTTCTTGCCGGACATAACCAAAACAAATCCGGGTTTATCTTCCCATTTTTGCTTTGATATAACAATCGCCGCAATATACCGACTTGTCATCATGAGGTTGAAACGGGACACGAGTTGATTTACCGCACCTGGAACAGGTTACCGGAAACATCTGTCGTTGAGAGCTGTGGTCTTCTCCATGAGTATCAATATCGTTATGCTCGCTTTTTTTTGCTTGTCTGCATGATCTGCATCGCCTGGGCTCATTAACAAAACCTTGAGACGCATGGAACTCTTGTTCATCAACCGTAAAAGTGAAATATTGCTTGCAGTCGATGCATAAAAGCCGTTTTTCCTTGAAGCTCATTGAACGACCTCCTCTATGATTTGATAAGGGGTCATCCAATGATT
>CAYLVC010000061.1:0-12118 GCA_964387005.1 uncultured Dehalococcoidales bacterium
GGCACTGACCAGTTCATCATGTTTACGGGATACCTCCGGTTTCTTGCCGCAAACACCTGTTTTAGTGCATCCGGTGCCTCCGGCGGTTTGTTCACATTGAAAACAGAACATTTCAGTCATGGGTAAGCCTCCTTTTATTTGATCATTTCAATTCATAACATCTGGCAAATATCCATATCACTTAAACGGCAATTACAAGATGAATTATGAGATTTAATACTGCCCTGTTGCATTCACATCTTAATTATACTAAAATTTCAGAAGTAGAGTGGTAACATACGTTACCAACAGGAAGGTTTTTATGTTCCAGGAATGGACTGATGCCTTAAATTCTTGTATCTTATTCAAAAATATAGGTAAACATTCGCTGAATGTTATGCTTGATTGCCTTAAACCGAGAACGCGAAGATGCAAGCAGCGGGAAATTATCGTGGCCTATGGTCAGTCATTCCAGGGAATAGGGATCATTGCCAGCGGCAAAGTCTCGTTAACGAAAGAAACTTATTCAGGCAACCGCATTATGATAGGGATTCTGGGCGCAGGAGATATCTTCGGAGAAACAGTAGCTTTTTCGGAAAGAAAAGTCTGGCCGGTAACTGTAATAGCGCAGGAGGATAGCGTGCTTCTGTTTTTGCCGGCGGAAAAAATTACGGGAACTTGTTCAAATGTCTGTACTTCACATAATACATTGATAGTAAACATGCTTCAAATTTTGTCCAGTCGCGCTTTAATGTTAAACAAAAAAATAGAACACTTATCAGCAAGAAGCATACGGGGTAAAATAAGCAGCTATCTACTGGACATTTATCAACAGCAAAACACCAACGTTTTTACTGTACCTATGAGAAGAAACGAGCTGGCGGACTATCTCAATATTCCCCGTCCATCGTTATCCAGGGAGATGGCTTTGATGCGTGATGATAGTCTAATTGATTTCGATGGATCACTAATTAAAATAAAGAATATTATTGCCCTAGAGAAAGCCATCCGGTAGGGGGAAAAAGCAGCAGCACGTTCTACCAATAATTAACCCTTTTTTTGTTTGCTGCGGGAGTCTTTTGCGCCTTCGTTGTTTCCTTTAGCCTGCCTTTTGGGGTACCAGCGTTCGTTGAAACCGGCAATATTTTTGCTGTTGGTTAAGATGACAATCTCGTCACCCTTGCGGAAATTTGTGTCATTGTCAACGAAATGCAACTGGTTATCACGATAGTAGAAGATTACCTGTGCATCTTTGGGAAGCCCCAATTCACCAATTCCAACCGCATCCTCTTCTCCGGCTCTGAAAGTGAAAAAGCGGGCATTCTCTTTCAATAGCGTGGATAATTCAATGTTATCCAGGCCGCGTACCATATTATCCAGATGACGGCTCAACGTCCATACGGGAATAATCGTATCTTCAAGCCCGAGTTCACGGCACAGATTCTCAAGGTCCGTATCTTCGATGCTGGTTACAACCCTTTTGAATCCCAGAGAACGTCCCAGCAGAGAAGTGATAATGTTTATCTGATCGCTGTTGGTCAGGCAAAACAAAATATCACTGTTTTTAGGATCAACCTGGCTAAGTATCGACGGCTTGGCTGAATCTCCATGCAAAAAACTGCAATCCAGTTCATCTGAAAGCTGGTCGATTTTTTCCTTGTCGACTTCGATTATAATAATTTCATGACCTTCTTTTGACAGTCTTTTAGCCGTGATCACAGTCAACGGACTGGCTCCTGAAAATACTATTCTCATGTTATTCCTCCAATCTTCTTCCAATCCAGGTACGGGGATAGAGCACCACCAGCCAGGCGAGTATTTCCAGTCTTCCCAGGAACATATCCATACAAAGGACTCCTTTGAGAAGCGGATGCAGGTCGGGTGCGGTTATTCCGGCTGATAATCCGACCGTACCCGTGGCCGAAACAACCTCAAATAAGGAGTTGAACGGATCACACCCCATGCCCACAAATATCAGCCAGGAAGCTGCTATAGCGATCAAGAAAACAAATATGACGCTCAATGCATTTTGAATCTCTTCGGGCTCCAGCCGGTGTCGTTCCAGACTCGGCTGTACAACAGCCTGCCTAGGCATACAGGCGCGCTGGATGAAAACATAAATCACCTGCAATAAGATAAGTAAACGCAGGACTTTAACACCTCCGGCGGTCGAACCGGCGCTGCCGCCCAGAAGCATGGAAAAAATCAGCGTCAATTTCGCCCCGTCACTGACTTGAGAGATATCCAGCGAAGCGAAACCCGCTGTGGTTTGAGCGGAAAATGCATTGATTACGCCATGGTACATGGCTTGACTCCATTTCAGTCCGTCCAGGTAGAATAAAAATATTGCCAGGAGTATTGCCGTCAGCAAGCCGGCAAAAAAGACGGCCTGTACCTGGCGGTCGCGTATGATGTTTTTCCATCCTTTTCTGGAAGACCTGTAATACAGGAACAGGGGTATTGCGCCGGCCATTGACAGCAGTACTACCATACCCTGCATCCAGGGGCTGCTCAGTCCTGCCAGGCTGTCATTGTGGGGTGAAAAACCGCCGGTAGAAACAGCGGACAAGGAATAAGCCACGCTGTTGAGCCATCCTGTACCCATCAGACCGAGAACGATAATCCCCAAAACCGATAAAATGGAATAGACTATCAGCACACGGCGGGCATGTGCCCTTGTGCTGCCGATCAGGTCACTCTCATAATCTTCCAGATCGCCAATACGTTTGGCCGCCAGGCCGGGCTGTAACATGATAGCCACGTAGAGTACAACCACTCCAAGCCCGCCGATCCACTGCATCCAGGCGCGAGAGAACAGAAAAATATACGGTTTATCTTCCACTGAAGCTGTTGCGCTCAAACCGGTCGTGGTTACTGCCGAAATGGTTTCAAACAGCGCGTCCAGGAAACCCAGTCCTGAGCTCATGATAGGCCAGGTCATGATTATTGCCGTAAAGAGAAAGAAGAGTGCGGTAATAACCATGGCTTCATTGGTCTGAATGCGTTTGGGAGTCGGCAATTTTTGCAGGAAATAACCCGTGATCAGGATTCCCGCCGTGATAATCGCATAACGGATGCCTACCTGGTAATTCCCCGTGATAAGTGATACAGCCAGCGGTACAAGTGTGAGGAAGGCCAGAACTATACAGAGCTGACCGAAATATTTCAGAACCGGCCAAGGCCGGATAGCATATCTGAGTGCCCGCACTACAGACCTCGATTTATCTGAATATTTTCTACTGGTTTGATATGGCCTGTTTATCCTGAAGAAATGGGTATAGGCCGGGAGACATACTGTTTCAGTATATTATATTTTATGAATCCAGACATCAAGGATCTGTCTGTGTTTGGCTGTTATTGTTATTGGCATAATGGATTAATCAATCTGGTACGGTTAAGTCCATCAGCCTTAACCAGCACACCGGTTAACTGATCCAGCCTATTTTCTATATATTCCCTCATAGTCTCTATTATGTTTTTCGTAGTTTTCTTTCATGTTCCCCCAGTAACCGGAAGGCATTTCTCCCGTTTTGACTTTATTATTCTCCAGTTTAAGGGTGACAAGCTTATTCCACTCGGGTGGATCGATTTGTGGATAATCTATCCTGTTGAAGTCGAGAATACGGCTGCTGGCTTTACGAGCTAATGAGGCATTTATCACGATCTGAGCGCAAGTTAGCAGGCTGGTGTCCTCCAGACAGCGAACCAGCTTATGTGGATCAGAGGCATGTAAACGGGGCAACCAGACTTCCTGAATTTCCATCAGAGAATCGAGTCCCATGCTTAGCAAAGACTCTGTTTTATATTCACTGCAGAAATATTGCATTACCCTGGAAACTCCCGCATGAAGCTCTTTCCAATCAATACCTTTTTCCCTTTTAGCCGGGGCATAGACGCGGGCTTTTTCCCGATCGACCTGTTCACGTGAAACAATCAGTGATCCTGTTTGTGCTGCATAGACGGCAGCTTTTCTACCGGCGTAGCGCCCGGTCGAAGCTGCGAAACTATGGTCCCCTGGTGAAAACAGTTGTTCACCAGCAGCATATAGTCCGTCCAGCGTCGTCTTCAAATTCCAATCGATTATTGGACCACCACCGCTAGCTTCACGCCACTGTGCCGGACTGGTTCCTTCTATAAGCTGGTATGCCTGAAGCATATCTTGATCAGGGTCAAATCCGGACCGGGAATAGGTATCAACTATGTTTCTGGTAGTAGACTCCTCTTTCAGCAGCATGTTCCATGTGACCCTGCGCTCACTCTCGGGCATGGCCGGAAAATCGCCATAGAATGGCAACGAATATTCTCCTTTTAGAACTCCTTCACGTATGATTTCCCATGGTGTTTTTGATCCCGGTTTCGGTCTTTCCATTTTTTTGCCCCATCCCGGTTCGTGTATAACGGGCAATATTTTCCCATTTGCATCAACCAGAGGAACATTTTCATAACTGGCATCACCCGCTCCCGTATACCATGTATGCTTATATCCAGTTCCCAGATGCAAGATCATGGACTTTTCCATCAACGTAAGTTCGGCGCCAGCCCGCCACATCATGGCCACTCCGTCTCCAGAAGAAGCACGCGAACGGAAAGTATTATATCCTGCCAGCTCGGTATTCAAATACCACAATGACCAGATGCCAGCCGTGGCAATGATAGTGGCTTTGGATTTAAATATCAGGAATTCACCAGTCCTTCCATTTATTCCCGTAGCCCCTACTACCGGTGTTCCCTGAAGACCCTTTTCGGTTAAAAGACTGGTAATAGTGACCCTATCAAAAATTCTTACTCCCAGACGCAGGCATTCTTTTTTCAGGGCTGCTTTGAAGGTTGTTCCCCAAACCCGGATTACAACATTTGTATCATGAAAAGGATTCATGCGTGGGGATATCAAGAATTTAGTGCCGGGATCATAGCCCTGTTCATCTTTGAAATTACCTTCGTAATCTCTGATTTTACCCCCCATCTGTTCCAGTTCAAGGAGAGTATCATAGTTTTCCCGGCATTGAATCTGCCTGCCAATTCCGTTACCAAAAGCCCCTCCCATTTCAGTCAGCATACGCGCCCAACCGTCCGGATCAACTTTCGAGAGGGGATTGGCAGGAGCATCACACCAGTGATCACAACCTGGACCTCCCGCACCGCTGCGAATAGTAGCTCCTTTTTCAACCAAAGCTACTTTCATTCCTTTCCGGGCAGAGCTGATAGCCGCCCAGCACCCTGCAATGCCACCGCCTATTACCAGAACATCGGTCTCAATTTCTTGCTCCTGGTCATAACGCAAAGGATACGGCCACACGGGCATATGACCTTCTTTTTCCAGATATTCTTGCCATGCAGGCATATTTCGATCCTCCTTTAAACCGTTAAAATAGTTTGTTTGGCACACCGGTAAACCACACATCTTGCTTTGCAGAATTGATAAAGGTGATGTATTATGCCCTGTATATCTTCCCTGTAGATTTGCGTTTCCAGTACCCCCTCTGCTGCAAAGGCCAGTTGAATGTGATCGCACCCGGTCTCCGGCAATCATTGACACAGGAACCGCAGTACCAGCATTCATCTGGATGAAGAATTATTGGTGGTTTGGTTTTTTCCGGATTAGGAATGAATACATCCAGCGGACAGTTTTCAACGCATATATTACAGCCATTGCATATTTCCGAATTGAAGATTACAGGTCCGCTGGGAGCATTCAAATTGGGGATGGCAAATGCTTTATCTGTTTCCATTTCTTACTCCTTTCCATTCGTATTAAGTTGTGGCAAAGGACAAACAGGTAACATCATAAATCTGTATTATCATTACCGGCGGCTTACCTGCCTCTGTGTTGGCTGACAGTTACGCCTCAAGATCCTCAGCGTTTCTTTCACAATAGCCAACCAGGTTTGAAAGCCTTGCACAGATTTTTCCTTTACCAGAAGAGATGCTCGCAAGCCAAATAAGTGATCCTGATGATCAACTATCTACTAAGGACCTATCGCCGGCCTGGTATTGGGTGGTGGCGGGTTTTTCATTCCTATCCTGTACGTTTCCCCGCTTGCCTTACGCTTCCATCCCATTCGCAAATTCAGCGGATGAAGTAGTTTACTGGCTCCCGGATTTGGACAATCACCCACACAGCATCCGCAGACCCAGCATTCATCAGGATACAGAACAATAGGTGGTGAACCCTTTTCCGGATTAGGTACCAGCACACCGCCGGGGCAGGTATCCACACACGTATTGCATCCGGTACATACATCGGGATTAAAAACTACCACCTGATTAGGCGTCATGGGGTTAGGTACCATATAAGCTTTGTTATACATACTACACCTCCAACCCACAGTGCTTTTTATAATTTTCTTCATAAGTAGAAGCATAAGGCGCTTTGAGCCACCAGCGCATCGGCCTATCGCCAATCTTGACACTGCCGTTTTCCAGTTTAAGGGTGACAAATTTATTCCATTCAGGTGGGTCCAACTGGGGATAGTCCAGCCTTCTAAACCCCAGGAGCGAACAGCTTGCTTTGCGGGCGAGACAGGCATGAAATACCATCTCAGCCACTGTAATATGAGTCTGGCATTCCAGTGCGCGGGCCAGGTCGTGAGGATTATTAGCACAAACGTCGGAAGCTTCACTCTCAGCGATACTCCGAAGGTATTTCAGCCCCAGTTCAAGAGTCCTGTCTGTTTTATATTCTCCGCAGTAGTCCTGCATAATACGACATAATCCGGCTTTCAGCTCCTTCCAACCCATACCATCCTTCCGCATTACAGGCGCGTAGACCCGTGCTTTTTCAGCATCTACCTGTTTTCTTTCTATTACCGGTTCAGTTGCCTTTCTGGCATACTCTGCAGCTTTTCTGCCTGCATATCGACCGGTAACGGCTGAACTTGAATGGTCTCCTCCTGCCCCCTGGGTTCCCGCCGTGAACAGACCGTCCAGAGTTGTCATCATATCCCAGTCAAACACCAACCCGCCGCCTCCTTGCAGATTGCGCCACTGTCGTACGGGAATACCTATCCACCAGGCTCCGAATTTATACTGGTCAGGAGGCATTACAGGCGCTTGAGGCATATCTTGATCCGGATCGAAACCGGCTTTGGTGAATACATCATATATTCCGTAGCGAGTACAGCCTTCGTTACCAACCATCATACCGTATATCAACCTGCGCTCCTTTGGGGACATACCGGGCAAATCGGCATAAAGCGGCAGAACAAATTCACCCTTCCTGATCATTTCAGGCAGATCCGGCGTAGTGCCTGGTTCACGGAGCTCGTAAGAGGCATGCATTTGAGTAAAGAATTTCTGTCCGGGAGAACGTAGATGTCGCTCAGCGGGAGTTTTCAGGACTCTACCGTCGCGGTCGACCCAGGGCACTTCCTTGCCGTTGGCATCAACGATGGTGACGGCATTCCAGGTATTATGCGGATTTCCGGCAGAATGAGGAAGATACCGGAAACCCCCTGAAGAAGGAGCACTTCCTTCCAGAGAGTGAAACTCTGCCCCAGCCTCCCATGCCATGGCATTTCCATCACCGGTCAGACCGGGTACTCCGGAAGGCCCGAGTTCTGTCGAAAATACCCATAGACCACCGGGAGAACCCATCGCCAGTATTACTGATTTTGCCCTGAAGATATAAAATTCGCCAGTGCGCACATTTACCCCTGTTGCACCGATTACTTTGCCTCCGGGCTTACCGTCTTCAGTCAATAGCATAGTAGCCATGACAAAGTCGTACATCTTGATTCCCATGCGTTTGAGTTCATTGGTCATTATTGGTTTAATGTTTCCGGCTGCCACTCTTATGACATAACGACTTTCGTAATCATAGGCGAACATCAGCTTGGTCTTCTCGTCTCTCCATTCGCAGCCCGCGAACTCATCGTCAATGTCCCTGACCTGCACTCCCATTTTTTCCACATCCAACAGGGTATCATAGCTCTCAACCCCTGTTATGTAGCAGGTCATCCCATTTCCCAGCTCTCCGTAGTGGAATCCGCCGTATTCTTCATGACCTTCTACCAGTTCTTCGGCAGTTAAAGTGGAGCAGGGATTAGTACAGGCTGCGTGCCAGTGGTCGACTCCGGCACCGCTGCAACCGCTTCTCCTTATCGGTCCCTTGTCTACCACAACCACCTTCGCTCCACGTTTGGTAGCATTAATTGCCGCATGACATCCGGCCACCCCACCGCCTAAAATCAACACGTCTGCATCGACCTCGTTTTCATAGCCATAGCGTACCGGATAAGGCCATTCAGGTACAGGCTTGTCCCTCTGAATATAGTCATACCAGGTGTTCATATTGATGACCTCCTTAACCTATCATTCATAGATTTTTCAACAAATCGCAATTTCAGTTGAAACCCTTTAAAGCGTACCTCTGAGTCTCGGGTCAAGGGCATCTCTAAGTCCATCTCCGACTATCATGAAGGCAAATACCACCAGCATAATAGTAAGACCAGGTGCAAAAGTTAACACAGGATTATCCAGCAGGTATTTGTAACCTTCGTTAACCATACTGCCCCAGGCTGCAGTGGGAGTGGTGATGCCTATTCCCAGGAAGCTCAAACCGGCTTCAGCGAGGATAAGAGTTCCCAGCTGCATTGTAGCCATAACAATTAGAGGTGCTATAGCATTGGGTAAGATATGCCGGATCATTATACGGATATTTCCAGACCCCAGAGTGCGTTGTGCAAGAATATAGTCGTTTTCCCTGATACTGAGGGCCAGTCCACAAACTACCCTTACGTAGCCGGGTATAGTAGCAACACTCAGGGCTATAATTACGTTTTTAATACCACTGCCGAGGACAGATGCAACAACCAGGGCTAATATAATCATCGGCAAGGACATCAGCATATCAGTGGCTCTCATAATTATAATATTGGCAATACCGCTGAAATACCCGGCCAATAAACCGAGAATAATGCCGGCAAACGCTGCAATTCCGGTAGTAATAAAACCTACCATAAGCGCAGTTCTTGAGCCATAGATGATACGGGAAAAT
Source organism: uncultured Dehalococcoidales bacterium (assembly GCA_964387005.1). GTDB lineage: Bacteria > Chloroflexota > Dehalococcoidia > Dehalococcoidales > UBA3254 > CAYLVC01. The sequence goes on from CAYLVC010000061.1 coordinate 8,975, forward strand.
ACATCTCTACCATTAGGATCAGTACCCAAAAGGTGTGTTTTGCTCGGTGAAAGCAAGGTGTTGGACATATCGATTTTGTTCGGATTATAGGGCGCCAGCAAGGGAGCAAAAATAGCTGCCAAAACCACCAGTAGAAAAATAATCATCCCGAATATTACCAACCCACGTGAAAAAAATACTTTCCGGAAATACTGCCACTCGCTTATTCGGGGTATCATTTCCTGAATATCCGAACTGGTAATGTTATTTGCTGCCATGCTGCACTCCTAACTGTACCTGATTCTTGGATCAAACCAGCCATACGTTAAATCAACAACCAAATTTATTAGCAAGATGGCGACCCCGATGATGAAAGTAATACCCTGTACAACAACATAGTCCTGACCAAAAATGCTGCTTACCATCAACCTGCCTACGCCCGGGATAGCGAATACCGTTTCTACGAGAACCGAACCTCCAAATATATGAGCGGTGCCCATACCAATCAAGGTAATAACCGGGATAAGGCTGTTTTTGAGGGCATGCCTCATAACAATAATCCGTTCTCTTAGTCCCTTTGCCCAGGCTGTGCGTATATAGTCTTGATGAATAACCTCAAGCATACTCGAACGCATTATGCGTGTATTGGAGGCCAGTCCGAAAACGGAAAGACAAATAACAGGCATTATAAGCTGTCTGACACTAAGACTTAAATCCTTTAGTGGAGAGGTATATCCCAGTACCGGAAGCCAGTGGAGTTTGAGGCCAAAGACATATATCAAAAGTATCCCTAACCAGAAAACAGGAATAGTCACACCGACATACGACAGTGGTGTTACAAGTTTGTCTATCCATTTGCCCCGTCTTACAGCGGCCAGTACCCCGGCTACAATGCCCAAAAAAGTACTGACTATTAGAGCTAATACCCCTAAAAGAAGGGTAACAGGAAGACGTTCCAGTAAAAGGATACCCACATTCTCGCTATAGAAAATCGATGTTCCGAAGTTGCCGCGCAATATGCCGGCTAACCAGTTGCCATACTGTATCATGATAGGCCGATCTAAACCAAACTCATGTCTGAGCTGATCGTACCTTTCGAGAGGAATATCCTGGATCTGGCTGTTCATACCTATGTAAATCAGTATAGGGTCACCTGGAAGTAAACGTATGATAAAGAAAACAAACAGGGTCAAAAGAATAAGAACAACTAATATCTGAAGCAATCGCCGGATAATGAATGTTGACATTTAAGACCTCCGGGCAATGTAAAGAGTTCCCCAGGTTAAAATGAAGATTGCTTATCTGTTAGCGCTGATTTCGACTTGATTACCATATTGAAAGGTGAATAGGGGGCAAGCCTGTCCGGTGATGGCTTGCCCCCTTGTTCAGCTTATTTGCTAAACCAGGCGGTTGACGGATTCCATTTTATATGATGATAAGTCATAATTTCTGCGTTGAGATTTTTTTGCAATGCGACAATATCGGGAATATACCACACGGGTATTACGAACTTATCGTCGTAGTTAAGCTGCATTAATTCTTCAAGATATTTGTTGCGCGTCTCAATATCCCTGGCTGCCTTTGCTTTATCCAGTGTGGGTTGGAATTGGTCCGGTCTTGGGTTAACACTATAGAGACCATTGTTAGCCCCCAGGTCAGCCTCAATGCGCTGACACATATTGGGGTCCAATCCTGTCCCTGCCAGCATAAGGCCATTTTTCCATCCATCCTTGCGGGTCTGCATGTACCTGCCAAGATCCATGGAATCCACCGTTGCCTCAATTCCAACATCCGCCAGATAACCCTGTATTGCGGTTAGTAATGCTTCATTGGTGAATCTTTGTGCAGCCATCAGTGTGGTCTTGAAGCCGTTGGGGTAACCGGCTTCGGAAAGCAGTTGTTTGGCTTTGGCCGGATCATAAATAGCTGGCGGGATGTTTTTGTTGAAACCACCCCATCCTTCCGGGGCAATCTGATTCAGGACACCCATAAAACCCAGGCCAACAGATTCAGTTGTTGCTTTCCGGTCTACCACATACTCCAGCGCCTCAAGCACTTTACGATTGGAGTATGGAGAATCCTTGTTAATCCTGTCTGTCATGAAAAAGTTGGCCATACCTGGTATGGCGCGGACAATGTATCCACTGGAAGATAACTCTTTTGCCCCTTTGTAATTTCCACTGACCGTGATTATATCGGCTTCTCCGGCCTCAAAAGACATTTTCGCCGAAGTCGCGTCAGGGATAACAATCATCTTTATTCCATCGAGATAAGGCAACCCTTCATCCCAGTAATCATCGAACTTCATTTTCGTCAGCGAAACATCACGAATAAATTCTGTCTGCTTGAAGGGACCGGTGCCCACCGGATTGGTTTTAGCCCAATCAGTGCCGTTCTTCTCAACGGCCGATGGCGAGATTAAAAGCATGTCCGATATTTGGGTAAACACTGCGTTATTGAATTGAGGAAGGTTAAACCTTATGGAATAATCGTCGATAACATCTACCGAAGTAACCGACATAATCAGCTTGGCTTCAATATCCATGTCGAAATTCCATTTGACGGCCTGGGCATCGCAACTCGTACCGTCGTGGAATTTCACACCCTTTCTCAGCGTGAAGATGAGAGTCTTGCCATCTTCGGAAAGCTGCCAGGCTGTGGCTAATCTGGGCGTGGGCTCTCCCAGTTTATCCACTCCAATAAGTCCCTCCATGACTCCCAAAGTACCCGCTGAATCCATGGGATTGGACGCAGGAGGGTATCCATGTGCCACCGGGCCGGCTGATATGATTATCCTTAACATTCCTCCGTACCGGGGTGAATCGGCCTTTACAGGTGTAGATTGTGAGATAACTGGTGAAGTAGTAGTAGGCTTGGCTGGAGATGAAGTTGTAGTGGCCTGAGTCCCGCATCCTGCGACAATAAGAATGAGTATACCCAGTACACATAGAAAGACAAACCGTTTTTTCATAGCTATCCTCCTAAACTGATTACTCGGTATTTATGTATGGTCTTATTTCAGGCGTACTAACGTACTAATTAGATATTCATATAGGTTTATTTTATAAGATTGTTAAATTATATCTATTGAATTTAGTATTGTCAATACCCCGCATTGACCTATAATGATTGTTACCGAAAGTAGTATTGTTGCCTCATAAGTAC
>CAYLVC010000062.1:0-4591 GCA_964387005.1 uncultured Dehalococcoidales bacterium
CTCCTTTATAACATATTATCGTCGCTCATGATCTCCGTCAGTGAAGGTTTTTTACCCACTACCGGCAGCAGCAAGTGGGAGCGGTACTGCCTGTTGCGGAAAATCTTATGCAGAGTCGTCCGGCTGCTGCAAAGATGCGGGTGGAAATGTATTTGCATTTCGGGGTCTCTGGGTGATTCCATGCTGCCGATGCTGAGCCTGATGCGGTGTCCGGCCGTAAAAACATTGGATGCTGCCCCCAGATCGATATTATATTCGTAAATCTCGCCCGGCCGCACGGGTTCAACGCGGGTATCGCTGTAAGACGGCCTGAAGGGCGTGGATTTTTGGGGATCGAGGGCGCGGTGTGAAGCCTTCAGATATCCCCCGCAGATGCCCGAGGCGGCCCCGCCGGTGGCAACGTCCTGGAGTTTTACAATCCAGTTGGTATCGTCCTGGTCTATAGTTGCAAAGAGCTTGAGAGAAACGGGTCCGATAACCTCCAGGTTATCGGGAAGGGGCGGGCTCAGATATACCACCGAGTCCCGTTTATTGGACAGGTGCAGCGGCTGCTGCAAAAAGCAGTCCGGTTCATCCTGGAACAGCTCCGGGGCGAAAGAAAGTGCTTCCCAGCGCCGCAGGTAGCAGGGCGTCCATTCTGTCCCGGGCAAAGGCCATTGTTGTTCGTAGCGGTAGTTGTTAATTCCGGTTACAAACATCTTAATCGGAGGTTCTTCCATCAGACCTGTATCCAGTCCCTTCAGCCAGTAGTCATACCAGCGGATAACAAGCTCAATATCTTCCCGCCAGGGGCGTTCTTCCGGATTGGTGGGTTTGACCAGGATTTTTTTGACTGTATCGATGCCGTTGTAAATATCCCAGAAGGCAGTCCCCCGGGCGCACTTGCCGATGATATAGGCCGGGACCTTAATGCGGTCGTAAAATGGATAAACCGACCTGTCCTGCCAGTACGGCCCGTTCAGCGGATTCAGCAGCATGTCAAAAAACTGCGGGTTTTTGAAGGGGTAGTGCAGCAGGTGATAGAGGTTGGGAAAGTACTTGATGTCCGGATCATTCAGCCGTTCCTGTACCCGGCGTTCGAGTTCTTCCGGGGAAAGCTTTTTAGCCATTTCGGAAACCACGTTTTTAGCGGCGAACCCGCTGGTACCGGCCCGTCCGTAAAAGACCCCGTACTGGAACAGGCTGAGTACCCCTCCGGAATAGGCATCATGATAATAGTCGGCTACCAGGTGGGTGGGAAAAATGGCCTTCAGATGAGGGGGTTGCTGGATGGCAGTTTTCAACTGGATGCCCCCATAATAGGAGTAGCCGGTCATGCCAACATTACCGTCGCACCACGGCTGCCGGGCAATCCATTCCACCAGGTCGTAGCCGTCTATACCATCCTGGGTGGTCATCCCGCCATAGCTTTCCCCTTCCGATTTGCCGGTGCCCCTGGCATCGGCAATAACATGGACATACCCCCTGGGAACGATTTCCGAACTATCGCCGGCCTCCAGGTTTCCGTCCCAGACGGAGCTTTTATTCAGCGGCTGAGGCGGAAAAGACATTTCTACAGCGTCCTTTCCCCATGGCCCTATTGCCAGCAAAGCCGGGAATTTTCCCGCGGCATCCGGTTTAAAGACATCCACCGCCAGGCGCACTCCATCGCGCATGGCTACAAACACGTCCTTTTCACTTTTGATGCCGTAGCGGGGTTGACTGATCAGTTCCTGCCAGTTGTTTTTCATGGTTCCTCCTGAAATCAAATTCCTCTTTGAAAACAATGGATTGATTCTCCCATCCGGGGTTGAAAACCATCTACTTAACAAGTATTATCTAAGAATTATATATTACTGAGATTGTTGAATATTTTAGTTGATTGCTGCCCGGTAATCAACCGGCCTGAATTCAAAACGGATATATGGATAATCGATTGCATTAAACAAGTATACAATAAAGCGAAGGTAAAAGCGGAATGACTTTATGCGGATATGCCGGAGAGATCCTGAAAATAGATTTGTCCAGCCGGGAAGTAACGAAAATTCCATCTGCCGGGTATACCGACCGGTATGTAGGCGGCAAAGCTGGAAGAACTCCAGCTTGACGATGTAGCCGATGACCTGGAAAGCAGGTCGATAATTCACGCACCAGGCGGACGCCCTGGAACGTAAATAATTGCTCAGATGGCTGTATCTGGCAAGTGAGTAATTCAAATGTATTGTACAGAGAAAAATAACACGAAATATGTCTACAGCATTTGTTTTTAATGTATTATGATTATATTGAAGTGTATTTTTTTAAGGATGTGCGGATGACCTACCCTGCAATACCCGGTACAAACATCACCCGGCGATTAAGACGTTTTCAGCATGTAGTCAATGTTCTGGTCAAACAGGGTTTTGCCGAGGCTCTTACGCGCATTCGTGTCTGGGAAACAGGCAGAATAGAGCGGAATATCCTCAGGCTTCACCCCAAAGTTGTGCAGGAACGCAGCGTAGGGGAACGCATCCGCCTGGTTTTGGAGGAGCTTGGCCCCACCTTTATAAAGCTGGGACAGATGCTCAGCACCAGGCCGGACCTGATACCACCTGAAATTATCGACGAATTGAAAAAGCTCCAGTTAGGCGTTCATTTTATCCCCTCGGATGTTGTCAGAAAGGTGGTTGAGACTGAGCTGGGTAAGCCGATTGAAGAGGTGTTTGATAGTTACGAGGAAAAACCTCTGGCGGCGGCCTCACTTGCCCAGGTTCACAGGGCAGTCTACAAAGGACACCAGGTGGTACTTAAGGTCCAGCGTCCCGGTGTCCAGGAAATCACGGAGATGGATATCGAAATCATGCGCAGCCTGGCTACCATGGCAGAGCGCTATTCTCCCACTCTTTACCTGTTTAACTCGGTAGGCCTGGTAGAAGAGTTTGCCCTCCAGATAAAAAGAGAGCTGGATTTTCTGATGGAGGCCCATAACACCATACGTTTTGCCGGGAACTTTGCCAAAGATAAAGATATTCACGTACCTGAAGTTTATCTGGACGTCTGCACCCGTCATCTGGTCGTTATGGAGTATCTGGATGGCATCAATATTTCACAGACCAGTAAGCTGAAAGAGCAAGGCTATGACCTGCAGTTGGTTGCCAGAAGAGGCGCAATGCTGGGGTTTAAAGCCATATTTGAGCATGGTTTCTTTCATGCCGATCCCCATCCCGGCAATATTTTCGTATTACCCGGAAATGTCATCGGGCTGGTAGACTACGGGATGATGGCGACGCTTTCCCTGCGCGACCGCGAGAGACTTTCCAAACTGGTTTATTTCATATCCATACGGGATGATAAGCATGTTGCCAGGGCGCTGAATGAACTGATGGAGTCCGAAGACGTTATTCCTTCAGAAGACCTGGAGCCGTCCATGATAGCCATTATCAATGAGTACGGCGATCTGCCCTCCTGTGAAATGCACCTGGCCCGGATGCTTTTTGCTATGATGCGTTCCATCGTAACTCACGGCGCCAGGCTTCGCCCCCAGCTTATCTGGTTGACCAAAAGCATTGCCTCTCAGGAAGAGATGGCCTGTTCTCTTAATGCTGATTTCAATCTGATGGACCTGGGCAAACCCTTTGCCCAGAAAATGCTTTATCAGAAGGTTAATCCACTACGAGGGTCAAAGGACATACTCATGTGGCTGGTGGATGTTTTCGATACGGTCAGAGACCTGCCCTATGATGCCGGCATTATCATGCGTGAAATCCGCAAAGGGCGGATAAAAATTGAATTCGAGCACAGGGGACTCGATCCGATACGCAGGACCATGGAAAGAATAGCCAACCGCAACGCGCTGACCAACATAATAGTAGCATTACTGATATCATCCTCAGTAATAACCCTTGCCAAGATACCGCCCTTTGTAGGCAACATCTCCCTGCTTGGCTTTCTGGGCTACCTCCTGGCGGGTTTACTTGGAGTAGTACTGGTATTAAACATCTTCTTTGGCAGCCGCCGCTAGTGGGATGTCTTATAAATAATATTACAAGAGTCTGTTCACGACTTTTAACCTGTACAGATGAGAATCAGCCAGATCAAGCTGGTGGGTTGCGCTTATTGTAATGGGGAATGCCAATCCACCCCATAAAATAATCTAATGCCCGCCGAAAAGACGCTGCCACCAGGGTTTGCGTTTTTCCAGCACCTTTACCTTTTCTTCCAGCAGGTGAATATTTTCCCTTGCTGGAGCCAGGAGGTTTTCCTGGGACCTGAGCTGTTCTTCCAGATGGCGAATACGCTCGCTGGCAGCCCCCAGTTGAGCGGCCAGCCTGATATTTTCCTGGTATAGCATCTGGGCGTCCAGTCCTGTATCCTGTTCCTCTGCTGGAACAATATCAACTTTCCCCTGGACCCTGGCCTGGGCTTCCGCCTCCTGCTTGAGTGATTCGGGTATCTCCGTCACGCGGTATTCATCACCGAATTTGGTTGGTACCTTAACGGAAGGCAGCTTCCCGGATTTGATATAGCGGCGGATAGTCTTGGCACTAAGGTTCAGAATCTCCGCTACTTCTGAAATAGAATAGGATGCAGTATTTTCCACGGCTCGCTCCCGGATTGGAATGACAGGGTATAG
>CAYLVC010000062.1:4691-12103 GCA_964387005.1 uncultured Dehalococcoidales bacterium
TTTTTGCCCTGACAGTCAGGACAGGTATCTTGCTTTCGTGCAGTACTTTATCTGTAATGCTGCCCAGCGCCCATTTTCCCAACCCGGAACGTCCGTGGGTGGACATGGCAATCAAATCGGCATTCACCTGGTCGGCTATCTTTATTATTTGTTCGGCGGCATGACCAGTGGAGACCATGGTGTTTACCGTTATGCCTTTGCTTCTTAATCCCGCGGCTACTGTTTCAAGGTAGTTTTTGGCCATTTGCTCCAATTTCATGCGGTCATTCTCATGGTAAGGCAGCTGGGCTGCCTCTGAACCAGTTGTGAAATCATAGGTAATTTCGGAAATTACCTGCAGCAGTGTGATTTCTACGCTTGTGGTGGGTAGAAGCTTGACCACCAGGTTCTCAACATGGGTTAGAGCTGCTTCTCCGACCTTTGATCCATCCAGCGGCACCAAGATTCTTTCATACATTTTTGACTCCTGGAAATTAATTCAATACGTTTACCGGGTAGGGTATGTTAAGAGAAATAACTAAGCATAATCATAGTCTGCGGCTAATTGTATTGTCAAGTAAAAATCGTGTAAAATAATTGAAAACAATTACTTGTTCTACTATCCTGATAAATCTCTATTTTAAAAATCAGGATACTGACTCATGGGAGAAGTAATTATAATTTAGTAATAGTCCGGCGTTAGTTACTTGAGAACTTTGTCTGAAAAGTTTATTATATTTTAATAGGATAGAGGGTAAGAATGGATAAAATTAGAATTATCATTGCAGATGATCATACAGTTGTACGTAAAGGTACTCGTCAAATCCTGGAACAGGAAGCCGATCTGGAAGTGGTGGGGGAAGCTGTTAATGGAGAAGAGGCTTTAAAGCTGGTCAACACGCTTTCACCTGATATAGCTATAATTGACATATCCATGCCTGTACTGGATGGCATTATGGTCACAAAAAGGATAAAAGAGACCAAACCTGAGACAGCTGTCCTGATTTTGTCGATCTACGATAATGATGAATTTGTTTTTGCCTTGCTGGAAGCTGGAGCCGCCGGATATTTACTGAAAGACTCTACCGGACAGGACATCGTTAGTGCGGTAAGAGCCATTAATAGGGGCGAGTCCGTATTGCATCCTGTAATTACCCGCAAAGTAATTAATCGCCTGCTGCCGGTGAACGTGGAAAAAAAGGAAGCTACCAAAATTCTGGGTGAGCGTGAATTGCAGGTACTGGTGCTGGCCAGTAAAGCCATGAGTAACCGCGAAATTGCGGAAAACATGGGTCTTAGCCTGCACACGGTAGAGGCTCATATGAGGCATATATTCAGTAAACTGCAGGTAGGTTCACGAACTGAAGCTATTCTCTATGCAATAAAACATGGTTGGATAACCATTGAAACCAATTAAACCGGCACAACCGCCTCCAGGCAAGAACTTTCAAATCCCGGTTAGGCCATGACGATATAATAACCGGACTGTTTTCACCCCGGTTCTCCTGCCTTTTTCTATTTCGAGGGCTTTATTTTCTTGAATTCAGCTATTAACCGCTGCAATCCCGCAAACAGCCACCCTGCCCTTCTATAGTTACAGGGATAGTTATAAAATTCAGACTGGCTGCGGATTCCACCAGTTTTTGTTTTTCTCCTCTTTTTCTGCTATCATGTATAATTAATTGAATACCATTAATTATATTTGACAGAATAAGTGTAATAGCGTATTATGGTCGAAGATTTATGCTGAATTCAGACTATTATAGGATTACATGGATACTACTTGAATACACTTAAATAATATTTGTTTTATCAGGTCTTTGAGACTTAATAACAGGTAAAAAATATATTGTCGTTTTCAGGAGGTGTGAATATTGTCGAGAAAAAGTTGCGTGTAAAAAGAACTCCGCGTCAATTCAAAGATAAAGCAAATTCGTAAAATTTGCGTTAGGGAGGGATGCAATAATATGGCTCACGGTCCGTCAACTGAATGGAAAAAAGAAAAATCCGAAGATTTCAAGACCAGATTAGGGTTAATAATGTTTGCTATATATACTCCGATTTACCTGGCCTTTGTTTTTATCTGTGTCTTCAGTCCCCAGGCCATGGCAGTCAACGTTGGCTATCTTAATGTCGCTATTGTCTTTGGTTTCGGGCTTATCATACTGGCTATTATACAGGCCCTGGTTTACAACAGGATATGTACCAGGCGTGAAATCAGGGATGGAGATATTGAACATAAGAAAACGGGAGTAAACAAATGATCTACAAAGCCGAGCCTATGGCAATCGCCATATTCATTACATTTGTTTGTATCGTGCTCTTTCTTTCGTGGTTTTTTGCCCGCAAGGCCAAGTCTGCCAGCGGGTACTATGCAGCCGGCGGTAAAATTCACTGGGGAGTGAATGGCATTGCTTTTGCCGGCGATTATCTTTCAGCAGCTTCGTTTCTTGGAATAGCCGGCATGATTGCGGTAGCCGGTTTCGACGGTTTCCTTTACTCAATCGGTTACCTGGCAGGGTGGATGGTAGCCCTTTTTGTTGTTGCCGAACCCTTAAAAAGGCTTGGCAAATATACCTTTGCTGATGCTATCAACGCCAAATTCAAATCGCGGGGCGTGGTGCTTGCCGCTGCTATCAGTACGCTCATAGTCTCCTTGTTTTACCTCATACCGCAGATGGTCGGCGCCGGATCCCTGGTAACACCTCTGCTCGGACTGCCTTTTGAAGCCGGTGTGGCGATTGTAGGTTTTATCGTCATTATCATCGTGGCAACCGCCGGTATGACTTCAACCACCTGGGTACAGTTCATCAAGGGAGGTCTGCTGGTGGTCTTCTCATTAGTAGTGGTAGGTATGCTATTAGCCCGCGGTATTTCCACTACTCCTGAATCCAGCGGAAAGCTATATCATGATTTCGTGACTTTGAAAGTAACCAGTATCAGCGATGATACTTTAACGCTAGAAAGCCCCCAATATCAGGTAGTTAAAAAATATGAATCCGGAAAAAACACTTTTGTTAGACTTTCCCAGGATGGCAGCGAGACTTTCTGGAAATTGAACAAGACCAGTAACGTCCTGGAAGAGACCGAGTCTATCGTTACTGCTGCCGGGAACCCTGCGCTCTATAACGGAGCACCAAAAGAAGAAGGAAAATTCTATCTGGTAGGCCATCTCAGTGAGATAGAAGGTCAGACTGATGTAGAAACCGGTCCTCTTGACCCGTTTACCTTTATTGAAAAAATCAAGGAAGGCACCGTAGTCCGCTGGGGTAAACAGGTTCTTACCGATGGAGATGAACACATTACCCTGTATTACCAGGTTCCCACAGAAGGCAAAAACGTGCTTATTCCCGGTCTGAAGTTTAAGATTGACCCTGCCAAGGGTGCAACTCCTCTGGATAGAGTCAACTTTATTTCTCTCATGATTGCCCTTTTCCTGGGGACTGCGGCCCTGCCTCATATCCTCATCCGCTACTATACCGTTCCCACTCCCGCTTTTGCCAGGAAGTCTACTATCGTGGCTGTAGCGGCTATCGGGGTGTTCTACATACTTACCCTTTACCTCGGACTGGGTGCCATGAGCGGAGGTGCTCTGGATATCACCAATGACAACATGTCAGCTCCTCTTCTCGCCCGCTCATTCGGGCTGGGGATATTCGCCATCATTTGTGCGGTGGCCTTTTCGACCATCCTGGGTACAGTCAGCGGCCTTATCGTTGCGGCGTCAGGTGCTGTGGCCAATGATCTTATGAGCAAAGTCATGAAGATCAAGATGAGCGAAAATGCCATGGTGTTTGCCGGAAGAGCTACCGCCATTGGTGTGGGCGTAATCGCCATGGCTCTCGGCGTATTGTTCAAACACATGAACGTATCCTTCCTGGTAGGCTGGGCCTTCGCTATTGCCGCTTCAGCCAATCTGCCCGCCATTTTCGGCATCATTTTCTGGAAAAAAGCCACGGCTCAGGGTGTAATGGCCTCCATTGTAGCCGGGCTGGTATCCAGCATCGCAATGATCTTCCTTTCACAGGATACCTTTACCTCGGTCTATAACCTGCCTAACGTTGTTGCTCCCAACCCTATTGCACAGCCTGCGATCATTTCAGTCCCTATCAGTTTTATCGCCCTGGTTGTTGTTTCGTTGATGACGCAGAAAAAAAATGGCAATGGTAATAGCAACGGAACTTAAAGGCTAGTTACCAAAGATCTTAAAAAAACAAAAATGCGCCCCGGATTTCCGGGGCGCATTTCGCTTTCAGCTACTGGGGGATCTCAACCGTTAACCTGGCGCCCTCACCCGGTTTGCTCTCTATGTGGAATGTCCCTCCCATCAAGGTGGCCCTTTCCTGCATTCCGATCATACCCAGTTTTCCAAGGGTAGTGAGGTCTCCTATTCTCCCCGGTATTTCGAAGCCCTGTCCGTTATCCTCGATGGTGATTTTTACCCCGTGTTCCTGGAATTCTATCTTGACCCTGGCTTGATTGGCCTGGGAATGCCTCCGGATATTAGTCAGTGCCTCCTGCGTAATCCTGAATAGAGTCAGCTCCATTTCCGCCGGAAGCATCCTTTGCCTGCCCTCTATTTGAGTTTCGACCTTAACCCCATAGTTTTTGGTGAGATCCGAAGCCAGCCAGTTTATGGCTGGTACAAGCCCAAGATTGTCCAGGATGGAAGGCCGCAATTCCTGGCTGTAATGCCTTACGCCTTCCAGAATCCTGCGTACTTCTTCCCTGATTTCATCAGGTTTGAGTTTGGAGTGACCAGCGCTCAGGTCATCCAGATGGCGTAAGACTACTACCAGCGCCTGGGCAGTTTCATCATGCAGTTCCCTGGCAATACGTTTTCGTTCCGCTTCCTGTGCCTGGCTGACCATCTTGACATATGAGCGCAAATTGTCCTGTATCTTTCTTTCTTTTCTGATATTTTCTTCCGCCGAATATTTGATTTCCTCTGTATATTTTTTCAAGGCTGACGCCATGTTATTGAAAGCCTGCGCCAGCTGACCCAGCTCATCCCGGCTGTTGACTTCTATTTTATGGTCCAGTTCTCCCCTGCCCAGAGCTTCTGCTCCCCGTTTGAGGTCAGTTATTGGACTGGTCAGTATCCATGAGAGGAAGAGAGAAAGACCTATCACTACAAATACCAGGATCGTGATGGTGATGATGAACGTAGTCTGCATCTGACCGACGCTATTGTCAATATAAGCACTGTTGTTCAGGATAGCCTCGCTGATTTCTTTTTTGGTTTCTTCTGCCGGCAGAGAAAATTCTTCAATATAAGTAGTGGCCCAGAGGGATAGACCCTGTATATTGTGATTCATGACCGGTACAATGCTGGCGTATTTGTTCCTGATAGACCCGTCTATTTCCCGCCAGTCATAATATCCGGCGACGGTCTCTCCTTTAACCGACGACATGAGCAATGACCAGAAAGTTGGCAGCTCGTCTTTCAATGACTCCAGGTTTTTTTCCTGCTCCCTGAATTTATGAATGACTATTGTGGCTGAATTTGGATCAATCAGGGTGGTATAACCGGTTGTGCCAACAGATTGCACAACGATAGAACGCAGGATGGGGTCGCTCCGCATTTCCTCCAGCGTCAAAGCGGGTTTTGATCTTAGGTACATGGAGACCTGAAGAGCAACATCGCCCGCCTTCTGGTTGATGATTTCTTCTCCCAGCTTGTTCAGATGATCCGTGCTGTCCTGGATAGCGCTTTCTCCCAGGGAAGAACTGCTCTGGATAGCAAAATTACCCAGGTCACGGATCGTAGTCAGTGCGAAAAACCCCATTATTCCCATGGAGATTATTGACAATAACAAGAAGGTAACCACGATCTTTAGAGCGATACTCCACTCAGACCAGCGTATAATGCTTTTCATTTCAGCTTCTCCAAATAAGAGGAATTCGATGGGGTATTTCGGCTGTGGTATCACTTACCAGTTGAAGACTACTTAAGGGAATGCCTGTTTACCTTTGTTTAATAGTACCTGAGTGCCGAAGTGCTGGTTATTTCAGGCCAGGTCTTCAAAAGAGAGCCAGCCCCTTTTTACGCTCTGGAAAATTGCTTCTGTGCGCGAACCAACTCCCAGTTTGTGAAAAATGCCATTGACATGTCCCTGGACTGTCCGGATGCTGATGCAAAGAGAATCGGCAATTTCTTTGTTGTTTTTTCCTCTGGCAGCCAGTTTCAAGACCTCTAATTCCCGTTCGCTCAGCTCTATTTCCGATTTTGCATCTTTAGCGGCAGGTCCCGTAATTGCGCGTTGAATGACTTTCCGGGCGATGGTGGGATGTAAGACGGATTCTCCGGCGTATACTGATCTTACCGCATCAACTATTTCATTTCCGTGAACATCTTTGAGAAGATAACCGGCTGCACCGGCTTCCAGCAGGGCAAAAACATATTCATCATTATCATAGGCGGTTAATATCAGTATTGCTATGGAAGGAAATCGGGGTTTAATTTGACGTGTGACTTCAATCCCGTTGAGTTTTGGCATGGAAATATCCAGAATAGCGACGTCCGGGACCGTTTTCTCGATAATTTTAACAGCTTCCTCCCCATCGCTCGCTTCACCGACAACCTCCATATCCTCCTCCCTTTCAAGAAGGGCGTGGGTGCCTTCCCGTACTACGGCATGATCGTCAGCAATAACTATCCTTATCTTTTCCATTTAAACACCCCTGTGGAAAGTATAATCCAGGTAGTAGATGTCTTCAACCATTCCATTTCGTTGAGTACAGGTATTCTGATCCGGCTCAGTGGGTACAAATACCTGTCGGCTATGAACCAATGCACCTGCCATCCACAGATTAAAACAGGTCTGGTACAAAAATACAATCAGGCCTTGCGGCGGATGTGCAGTGTCCCGGGAATTGATATCCTGATATTGTAAGGAGCAGGAACGAGATCAAACCCTTATTACAGGATAAAAACAAAATATCATAAAGGAGATTAAGATAATGGAAGAGAGAATACTGGTACCCCTGGATGGTTCTGAAATAGGTGAAGCCGTATTGCCGAAACTGGAAACTCTGGTCTTGAATACTACTCCCAAAATGGAAGCTGAAATTACGCTTTTGCAGGTTATTTCCAAGGTTAACTTCAATATGCTGACCGAAGATGAAGCTGCTCAACTGCCCATAAGCGATCACGATAGGGAGCAGATGGTCAATGAAGCCAGCAAGTATCTTGACGGGGTGGCGGCAAAGCTGCGCGAGAAAAATATAAAAGTCAAGACAATGGTTACATTCGGACATGCCGCCGAGGAAATAGTGAAAGCTGCCCGGGACACAAAGGCTCATCTAATAGCCATGTCCACCCACGGCAGGTCAGGGTTCGTTCGCTGGGCAATCGGTAGTGTAACTGATCAGGTTATTCGTCTTGAAGGGAAAATACCTGTACTGGCAGTAAATGCTTCCGATAAAAAAGC
>CAYLVC010000063.1:0-9095 GCA_964387005.1 uncultured Dehalococcoidales bacterium
TAATATCTCAATACTCATTATACGCTTTTAAGAATCTTCTGGAAATCCACCACATCCAGAAGACGTCCGAATTTCTCACCCACCTGTTTATAATGAGCGCATTTTTCATAACCCAGGTTTTGCATCAGCTTGATACTGGCAGTATTTTCACCGGAAATGGAAGTGACCAGAACATTTATCTTTCTGCTGAGAGCGGTTTTCTCCAGAAAGGCCACAGCTTCCTTCCCTATTCCTTTACCGGTGAACTCCGGTTTAAGGTATAATCCTGTCTCAGCCGTCCGGTCATATGCCCTTTTTTTCCTGAACTGGTTTATATAACAAAATCCGGCAAGCTCAGCACCGTGGCGGATGAGGAAGATCCCGTACTTTTCATGATTAACAAAAATCCGCTGGCAGAACTCCTCTTTGGATATCTGACTGAGGTCGAAGCCGGCTGTGGAGGTAACGATATAGAAGTTGTAGATGTCCAGGATAGTATCCAGGTCACTTTCTTCGGCTTGTTGAAATGCCAGATTTTCTACAGGTCTATCAGCGGGTTTTTCAGACGAATCACCCTTCTGTTTACGCCATTCCTGTTCCAGAATTGAGTATAAAAACGAATCGCACCAGACCCCTTTGATAAACCTGATTTCTCTTAAACAGCCCTCTTTATGCATGCCGATTTTTTCCATTACTCGATAAGAAGCGGTATTGGCTGGATAGCAGGTGGAATAGATGCGGTGCAGACCAAGCTGTTCGAAACCGAAAGAGACGACCCTGGCCGCTGCTTCGCTGGCGTAACCCCGGTTCCAGTAATGCCGGTTCAGGATATAACCCAGATCTCCTTCTTTATTTTCAACACCCGTGATTCTGAGCATGCAGCTTCCAATTAGCCTGTTATCTGCCTGGTTTACCAGTGCGAAATTAAAGGAGTGACGTGGTTGGGCTCTTTGATTGGCCAGTACCACATTAATAAATATTTTGGATTCGTACTCCGTATTTGGTATGAAATCCATATATTTGGCTACTTCAGGGTCAGACCTGTACTGGTAGACGGCTTTCCAGTCCGTTTGCCTGAATTCCCTTAAAATCAGCCTTTCAGTCTCAAGCGGCTCGAACTCGCTGTCAGTCACCACAGCACCTCGCAATATCTGTTTACCGTGAATCTATATATTACAATATTTATGTTAAAGCTGTATTACGATATTTGCAGCTTGACTAAAAAATGACGGCAGCGTATCTTTGGTACTTGGCGATTTTAAATATGAAATGACCCCCGGCTTGGCGGGAGTCATTTCATATAAAGAAACCGATCATGTTTAACTATTTCATCCATTTTTGAGTGTATTGTTCGATAAGGCCCTCATTCCTGAGATTTTTCAAACCGGCATTTATTCTTTTCAGGAGGTCGTTCCTGTCCTTCGATACAGCGATGCCGTATTTTTCATCGGTAAGGATCTTGCCGACAGTCTTAAGTTTGTCCGGGTTTTTCCCCACATACAGCAGGGCAAAGGGATTATCAACAACCACAGCCTCTATCTTTCCCTCCATCAGGTCCAGGAAAGCTATGCCGATTTCTTCGTAGGGTTTGGCGACAGCGGACTTGATCTTTTTAACTTCTGCATCTCCTGTGCTTCCCTCTTGTATGCCAACCTGCCCTCTCAGGTCATCCTTGCCGGTGATAGTGGAATTATCCTTTTTTACGACGATGACCTGTCCGGCGGCAAAATAGGGATTGGAAAACAGCATATCTTTTTTACGTTCATCGTTGATAGTAATAGCGGATATCGCAGCGTCATACTTACCCTTTGACATTCCGGTTAGAAGGGGGTCCCATGGGACGTTTTTCAACTCTATTTCAAGGTTTTGCCTGGCGGCGATGGCCTGAATAATATCGATATCAATACCTTCAATAGCTTTGGTCTCAGCGTTAATTGATTCGAAAGGGGGAAGGGTGGCATCTGTAGCCACAGTGATTCGGAATGTTTCCAGAGAGGGGGTATTGCTGCAGGAGGTCAGGGTCAGGCCGGTAACAACCAGTCCCAGTACAAGGATAAATACTAACCTTTTCATTAACAACCTCCCGGATCATCAGGGCGCTTTTGATTCGCATATATCATATCAGAGAAAAAATGCTTTGCAAAGTTTAGCTGCATTAATAGCCGGATGCCCCGGAAAGAAGCTTTTTCATAATCAGGGGCGAAAACTGTAGCATTCAGGTAGTTTTTACGGCTTTTTTAAGCCCTTTCCTTTTCAATAAGTACATGATAATTACCGCTGATATCGATAAAGCCGCTGACACCCACAGGGCGGAGTTGTAACTCTGAGTAGCATCAAAAATATAGCCGAAGGCAAGTGGGCCGATGGCTCCGCCGATGGTGAAACAGAAAGAGAATATCCCCAGGAAAAGGCCATGGGAAGCCAGCCCGAAAAGCCAGGCGGTGGTAGGTGAAGATACTGCCCCGCAATCCCCGAAGGCCAGTCCGAGCAGGATAGCAAAAATAATGAAAGCAAAAAACTGGCTGGAAAAGACGATTACCAGGATCGATAGAGCTATCATGGTCAGTCCCAGGAGATAGGCTTTTAGATAACCTATCCTGTCTCCCAGGATACCCAGCCCGATCTGTCCGATAATGGTAGCAGCGCCCATGATGGTCAATATTGAGGCTGCCGCCGTACCTGATATACCGCTGTCAGAAGCATAAGGGACAACATGTACATTGAGAGAAACGAAGGAAAAGCCATAACAGACCATAATGGCGCACATCATCCAGAACCTGGCTGTACGCAGGGCATTTTTGAAAGAATACCCGGATAGTTCCTGCCTGAGGATATTTTTATCGGCCAGACTTTGTCCGTAGGCGGTCTGCCCCACTTGTTCGGGACTTGTTCTCAGGAATATAGCGGCAAAAACTGAAATAACCAGTATGGTAATACCCACAATGGCAAAGGAGAGCCGCCAGTCATAAGAGCTGATGAACCAGTTGACTACCAGGGGCATGATCAGCATGCCGAATCCCGATCCGGCAAAAGCGATGCCGGACATCATGCTTCTTCTCTTGACGAACCATTTGGTAATGGTGGACAGCAGTGGAACAAAGACGGCGTTACCGATCCCGAAGAGTACCCCGTAGAACAGGTAAATATGCCAGACGGAACTGACCTGGGACATCAGCAGGCAGCCTAGTCCGGCTCCAATACCGCAGAGGGTAACCGCAACACGGGGACCGAATTTATCGTTTATTAAACCTATGATGATACTGAAGATTCCATACACGATCTGGGCCAGTGAATAGGCCCCGGAAATCTCGGTGCGGCTCCATCCCAGGTCTTTGGTCAGAGGCTCAAAGAAGAGGCCGAAGGAACCTTGCATACCCATTACCAGCATCAGAATGGCAAAGGTAATAGCTACAATGATATATCCGTAGAAAAAACGGCCTTGAGTTTTGATAGTGTCCATCCTTCCCTGACAGGTCGGCCTGAAAGGCAGTCCGCTTCAGCGAAAAGAAAAACGGCAGGAAAAAATTCCGGTAGTTAGTCTGGCTTGATTAGCCCGCATCGGTTTAGATATGTTTTAAGGGGATATCAAGTGCGCTGACGAGATACTGAATTCATGCAAAAGAGCTGAAATTAAGTCTGACCCGATAAATCAGGATTAAGTAATTTATGCTAAAATTATAGCATCCGGATATCATACTGACAAATGTTACAGGCATATTGAGGAATAACTGTGGTTGAGATTAACAGGCCGGTGATTGCCATCACCCTGGGAGATGCTGCTGGTATTGGGCCTGAGGTGGTAGCAAAAGCCCTTGCTGCGGAAGAGGTACATGATATCTGCCGTCCACTGGTTATCGGTGAGAGATCGGTATTGCAAAAAGCGCTTGATCTGACGGGGGTTTTTGCCTGTATCAACAGGGTGAGCAGTCCAGTTGAAGCTCGATTCAGATGTGGAATAATCGATCTGGTAGATTTACATAATCTGGATGAACAGCAGGTTACGATAGGCCGTGTCTCGTCCGCCTGCGGAAAAGCCTCGGTGGAATATGTTCTTCATGCTGCAGGAATGGCGGAGAGGGGAGAAATCAGTGCAATTGTTACTGCTCCAATCAACAAAGAATCGACCAGGCAGGCCGGCCTGGGAGAGCTTGGTCACCTTGAGCTTTTAGCCCGCTATACCGGCTCGAAAGAGTATGCCACCATGCTGGTCAGCGGGGGTCTTCGCACCGTTCACTTGACCACTCATTATTCTCTCAAAGAAGCCCTGGAATATGTGACTCGTGAAAAAATTTTAGCCAGGCTCAATCTGATCAACCGTTCTTTTAGCCAATGGGGCTTCCGGCGCCCCCGTATCGCCGTGGCAGCGCTGAATCCTCACGGAGGCGAAGGTGGCATCCTGGGCAGCGAAGAAATAGAGGAGATATTGCCGGCTGTCAGGGAAGCCGCAGCCAAAGGGATTGATGCCAGGGGACCTTTCCCGGCGGATACCGTCTTTGTGAGGGCTATAGAGGGTGAGTTTGATGTCGTCCTGGCGCTATACCACGATCAGGGGCATATCCCTGTTAAGGTCTATGGATTTGATAAAAGCTACAGCGTGGCACTGGGACTGCCTTTCATCAGAACTTCGGTGGATCACGGCACAGCCTTTGATATTGCCGGCAAGGGAATAGCTCAGGCAACCAGTATGGTGGAGGCTATTAAAGCGGCGGCTGCACTTTGCCGGAAAAAATTACCCTGAACTGACTTCCTCATATTAGTGACCTGAATTATTGGAGTACGATCACAGTGTTCCTGAAGTAGTCTGGCAACCTGGTAAGATACATTAACCTGATAAAATTCAGGAGTGATTTGATCAAAACTTTGGGATATTTTCTGGTTTATTTTCCCGGCATATGTGCTTATTAGTAACCCTAAAATCTAGTTTCTGATCTCAAAATTAACTATTATTACGGCAACTAAAAGTGATGCATGATATTGATATTCAGGCTCGATGCATGAACGAATGGTTCCAATTTAATTGCCGGAATAATAAATATCGGCAAAGTGAGAAACCCAGCCTCGGATAAGAAACGAAGAAGCATTCAACGGATTATAATTATAGTAGGACGATGATATAATTGATCATGCATTTTCTTTGAACGAGGGGTGGAATCCATATGAAATTTGAACGTTTAGCCTTTTTCCTGGTATCAGTTGTAATACTGGCCACATCTACAGGCTGCGTCTATATCAACCTGGGGTCCACTCCTTCCCCGACTCCCACGACAATTCCATCTCCGATAGATCCCGGTTTTGTGCTGCAGCCCACGGTCAGCAGTCAAACTATGCCGGTTGTACCTGACTTTGTAAGCGTTATTGTTCAAATCCGGCCTTCAGTGGTAGCGATCAACACCAGGATTCCGGGAATAGATATATTCGGTGGGTCGTTTACCCAGGAAGGGGCTGGTTCCGGCTGGATTATAGATGAAAGCGGCATAGTAGTAACCAATAACCATGTTGTAGCGGGGGCCGGAAGCATAAATATTACGCTGGATGACGGCCGAAATTATTCTGCCGTTATGGTACGCACCGATGCCATATCTGATCTGGCGGTATTAAAAATCGATGCGCCTGATCTCCAGGCGGCTAGAATCGGAGATTCTTCAAGGCTGCGAGTGGGAGACTGGGTGGTGACTATCGGAAATTCTCTGGGGCAGGGAATCAGTGCTACCAAAGGCATAGTCAGTGCTTTGGAAGTTTCGCTGGAGGTTGGGGCAGGCGAAACGCTTTATGATTTGATACAGACAGATGCGGCGATTAATCCCGGAAACAGCGGGGGACCACTGGTTAACCTTTTGGGAGAAGTAAACGGGATTACCAGTGTTAAGGTGGCTCAAGTAGGTGTAGAGGGCACCGGTTTTGCCATCAGCACAAGGGAAGCACTACCCATAATTGAAGAACTGGTTAGAGTCGGCTATATCATCCGCCCCTGGATGGGAGTGAGTCTTTACAGCGTTGATAAAGTCGTGATACTGCGTTACCGCCTGTCAGTAGATAAAGGGGCAATGGTAACCAGGATAGCAGCAGGCAGCCCCGCCGAAAAGGCCGGGATAACTGCCGGAGATGTAATTACCGCTATAGATAAAAGGGAAGTAACATCCGCGGAAGACCTTAATATCATAATTCATGAATGCCGCATTGGTCAGCAAATCCAGGTTACATATTACCGGGGAAGCGTGAAAAACCAGGTATCCCTGGAGCTGATCGCTTCTCCTCCTGCGAGCTGATGCGGGTTTTATACAAATTCCAGCAGTCGGATATGTATGTATAATGGAATTACAGGATACATCGAATAGAATAATACATTGACACATAGTATAAAAATTTGACACATAGTATAATGAATGTGTTAAAATCTAATATAATTGTTCAGCAGGGGTGATATTTTCATACCGGAAGCGATGACTGACTGATTATTCGGCGGTTTGAAACTACATGCAAACAATAAAATAAGGAGAAGGATTAATGGAGACTAAATTAAGCAGTGCGACAAAGGAAATAATTATCAGCGCTGACCGTCCGACAGTGCTTATCGGAGAACGCATCAATCCTGCCGGTAAGAAGAAGCTGGCGGAATCGCTTAAAAGCGGAAATATGGATATTGTCCGCAAAGAAGCCATCGACCAGGTAAATGCCGGAGCGGATGTTCTGGATGTTAATGTTACTGTTTTCGGACTGGACGAAACTCCATTGCTTCCTAAAGCTGTCCAGGCTGTAATGGATGTTGTTGATGTTCCCCTGTGTATAGATAGTGCTAATGCCGCTGCCCTGGTAGCGGCATTAAAAATATATAAGGGCAAACCCCTTATCAATTCTGTAAGCGGTGAAGAGAAATCACTGGCCAAGGTTTTACCGCTGGTAAAAGAATATGGTACGGCGGTGGTTGGTTTGACCCAGGATGACAATGGTATTCCCAAAGATGCCAGAACCCGTATCGAGATCGCCGAGAAAATAGTCAACCGTGCTGAACAGATGGGTATCCCAAGGGAAGATATTGTTATCGATTGCCTGGCTCTGGCGATTGGTGCGGACCCCCGGTCAGCCGTGACGGCACTTGAAACCATCAGAGAGGTTAAGGCTCGTCTGGGTGTCAATATGACTCTGGGCGCCAGTAATATATCCTTCGGCATGCCTGACAGATTATGGATTAATTACAGCTATCTGGCGATTACCATTGAGGCCGGCGTAACCTGTCCTGTTGTGGATGTTGCCAAAGTAAGGGCTTCGATCCTGGGCACGGATTTGCTTCTGGCCAAGGACAAGCGTGCCCGCCGTTATATCGAGGCATTCAGGCAGAGAACAGCTCAGGCGGCTGCCTGATAAGAGAGGACGTCTGAAATGTGTTTTCGGGTGTATTGGTTTATCCTTACAATTTGAATAAATGTGTATCTGAAGTAGTTCATAAGGTTAAAATACGTTATAATATCAGCTAATCAGTCTAACGTGGTTTAATAATATGGAAACGAATAAGTATAAGGAGTAGCAGATGGCCACAGATTTAGCGACGTTGTTGGCAGACCTCAAAGAAGAGGAAGCAATCAAAGTAACCAAAGAGAGACTTGCAAGCGGTTCAGATCCATTGGGAATCCTGGAGGACAGCCGAAAAGGTATGGAGATGGTGGGGAAAAGGTTTGCCTCTGGTGAGTACTTTATCCCTGACCTGATCTATTCCGGCGAGATATTGAGACAGATCAGCGATATTGTCAAGCCCCAACTGACCGGTGGACTCCAGAGCAAAAAAATAGGCAAGTTCCTGCTGGCTACGGTAGCCGGGGATATTCATGATATCGGCAAGGATATTGTGGGCTTTATGATGGACATCAGCGGTTTTGAAGTGATAGACATGGGAATAGATGTCCCTAAAGACAAAATCGTAGCGAAGATCAAAGAAACGCAGCCGCAGATAGTAGGATTGAGCGGGTTCCTGACACTGGCCTTTGATTCAATGAAAGAGACAATAGATGAGATTAAGGCAGCCGGACTGAGAGATGGCGTTAAAATCATGATCGGCGGCGGGCAGATAGATGAGGAAGTGAGAAAGTATACCGGAGCGGATGCTTACCGTCCGGATGCTGTAGCAGCAGTCACACTGGCCAAAGAATGGGTAGGAGCCAAGTAACCCGAAAAACATGACAGCAACACCGTCATTGCAGACCGGAGCGGGCGTCTGACTCACTATACATAAATGCGTCCGATTTAGCACTCGAAATAAACCGGTGTGCAATGACGATGGTTTTTTATTTTCGTATTTTCCGGTTAATGGTAAAGAATCCTCTTGAGACCATCGTTAAATCCCTGCGTTTTAGAGGTGTGCATTGACATATTATATTGAGTTTGAGCCGGTGGGAAGAAGGGGCGATTGCCCCGAAGGGAAAAGTCTGCTTGAGTGCGCACGCTACCTGGGTGTAGGTCTGGTCAGTCTATGCGGTGGATTCGGAAAATGTAAAGCCTGCAAGGTGCGCATACTGGAGGGGAGTCTTTCCCAGCCAAGCCCGGTAGAAATGGACATCTTTTCCCCTGAACAGATACATGATGGCTGGCGTCTAGCTTGCCTGGCTTATCCCCAAAGCGACTGTAAAGTTCACGTTCCGCCCGAATCTCTTACAACTTTGCAGAGAATGCAGATTGAAAGCCTGTTTATTGACGGCTCGCATGAACCGGCTGTTATAGGTTATTCACTGGAAATCCAGCCTCCCAGCTTTGAAGATCTGAGGTCCGATTCTACCCGCCTGCTTAAGACCCTGGAAGAACAGCATGATGTTCAATGTAAAAGCATCGATATCGATGTACTGAGGGATATTTCTTTGACACTGCGGAACGCGGAATGGAAAGTTGCAGCCACAGTCCGCAGTGGCGAAGTAATCGCACTTAATCCTGCCGGTGGGCGTCATCTGGGATTGGCGGTGGATGTGGGAACGACCAAGATAGCCGGATATCTTCTTGACCTGGAAAAAGCAGAAACCCTGGCCAGTAAAGGCCTGATGAATCCCCAGATCAGCTATGGAGAAGACATTACCAGCCGAATCCATCATGCTCTTAAAAATGGTGAGGCTCGAAAACTTCAGGAAATCGTAGTA
>CAYLVC010000063.1:9195-12103 GCA_964387005.1 uncultured Dehalococcoidales bacterium
GGCATTATCGATGCCGTCGCTCAAATGTACCTGGCAGGCATACTGGATGAGGGTGGCAGGATGCAGCCGGACCGTTCCGGCGTGCGCCGCAATAACGAACATCTTGAATATGTGCTTTTTGCTGAGAAGGAAGGGACTCCTGCAGTGGTAGTTACTCAGAAGGATGTAAGGGAGGTCCAGTTGGGCAAGTCGGCCATCCGGGCAGGCATTCAGGTCCTGGAGGAAACCGCCGGCTGCACCGATGAAGATATCGATCAGGTAATAATGGCCGGGGCCTTTGGCACCTATATTGATGTTAACAGCGCTATCGATCTTGGCATGCTTCCCTCGATTCCCCCGGGACGTTTTAAACAGGTAGGCAACGCTGCCGGGTTGGGAGCCAGACAGACCCTGCTTTCAGTCCACAAACGAGCTATGGAGAAAGACATCGCAGAACGCGTTCAATACATTGAGCTGGCCGGTACTCCCAGTTTTAACAGGACCTTTATCCAGACCCAATCTCTGGGACGCTACCGCATCAAGAACGGCAAACGCGAAAAGATATAGAAAAAGAAAAAACCAGACCTGTTTTTAAGTGCCGCCTTTCTCTTTCCATTCTGTTTCGGCTGCTTCAATAACAGGCAATAATTCAGTATCTTCCTGGCTTTCCATCCACTCACGCACAGGATCTGTCATGATTTTGCTCGCGGGTATATATCGCCTTGCCGATTCGACTTTTAGAGATGTGTAGAGGTTCTCATCATGAAACACAACAGTCATTTTCCTCGTCATAGATACCTCCGGACGTAAATACTTACATACGTATACTTAACTTAATAAGCCTGAAGATGATTGTCAATCTCATCAACAAAACCTTTTTCCTTCAGTTTTCCACTAATTTCTGTTCCTGGTGTATCAGCCTCGGTTGAACAACCTTGCTTCTACTATCCGTCTTACTTATAATGAAATGGACTTTTATTCGGTTTTAAATGTACCATTATTTGGTATTGACCTCTCGATGAATCCTAGCTATGAAGTTCTCTATGGGGAACAATATTATCAGGAATAATGCTAATTAATGAAATTCAGGATTGGAGAATAACAAATGGCATGTCGTTTGAATGAACTCTTCGAAGATAATAGCCTTGTGGAAAAAATTCAAAAGAAGTTACCCAACCTCTTTGCTATTGCTGAAAAAGAAAGTCAGAGAGCAGGAAAAACCGGAATGGAAGTAGGTTCTATTAGGGAACGGATTATAATTGCACTCTTGATTTATAAATATGGAGAAGAAAATATAGCCACGAATTTGCCGATTACCGAATCAGAAGTAGATGTAAAGTTATACGGATATCCCATTTCTATTAAAACTGTCACAGGGAATGGTGGGGTAAAAGTAGTTTGGACAGTAGATTCAATAAGTAGCATTAATTTCTTAAAAAACTACTCTCCAACGTGTGACGTAATATTGGCTAAAATACAAAAGAAATTAAGCATATTTTCTGATAAAGGTACTGTTGGTGGGTTATTCTGGATTCCACTTGAGGTGCAAAAAAAGGTGCTTAATATATTAGGGAAAGACAATTATCTCAAACTACCTAAAGAAGGCACAAATCCTAGAGGTGTAGAATTAAGTAGTATATCATTGAGAATGCTTTTACGAGAAGATAACACAAAATATATTCCTATAATTTGGGGAAATGTAGAAATTTCTTATGATCCATATAAAAGATGGGTTGAATATTGGGAGAACTAATGTGACAATAACAAATGGTCACCCAATTCGAAGGCTGAACGGAACATCTACGAGTTCGTTTGGATCTCCAGGAAGAATCGGGCATGATTCATCTAAGTTTTATAAAAGTAGATTATATGACGGAAAAATAATAGACGTTCCAGAACAATATTTAGAGAAACCAATAGATATTTTGGATCTTGATAGGATTTATTGCACGTCCAGTGAAATTATGAATGAAATACCTGATTACAGTATCCATCTGATGGTTACTTCACCTCCCTATAATGTAACTAAAGACTATGATCAGAACTTAACGTTAACCGAATATCGAGAACTATTAAAAAGGGTGTTCACTGAAACTTATAAAAAACTGGTAACCGGTGGAAGGGCATGCATTAATATTGCGAATTTAGGAAGAAAACCATATATTCCATTACACAGTTATATTATCCAGGATATGCTTGATATTGGTTTTCACATGAGAGGCGAAGTCATCTGGAATAAAGCTTCAAGTGCCAGCCCATCTACAGCATGGGGTACTTGGCTTTCGGCTGCTAATCCCATACTTAGAGATATACATGAATATATACTAATATTCTCAAAAGAAGCCTTTAATAGAAAAAATCTCCCAGGAAAAATCAGCACAATCAATAAATCCGAATTCCTTGAATATACACGAAGTGTGTGGACATTTTCAGCTGAGTCAGCACGGAAAATTGGTCATCCCGCTCCGTTTCCTATTGAGCTTCCATATCGCTTAATTCAGTTATATACTTTTAAAGATGAAGTTGTTCTTGATCCATTTTGCGGCAGCGGTTCAGCATCTATCGCAGCCTTAAAAGCAAACCGGCATTATATTGGTTATGATATAGATGAAAACTACGTGAGATTAGCTGAAAAGAGAATACGGGAATTCACCAAAGAGCGGCAACAAATGGTATTATTGAGGGAAGAAAAGAACCCCTTCGAAAATAATACAGAAATACCTGTTGAAACGAAAAATGAAGTAAAGAAGCCAAGAACTCGTAAATCTAAAAAAGAATAAAGTGTCAGAAGCTAATTGAATAAAACGAGTACATGTATAGTCATTCTTCCATCATCGGACGATGTAAAAAGTGAATTACAGCTTAATACCAAGAGAAGGTAAAATATGTTTGAATCGTTGACCGAAAAACTGGGAAAGATATTCAGCCG